>JBOFUD010000280.1:0-8539 GCA_051652385.1 Flavobacterium sp. | reverse complement strand
TCAACTAAACTTTGCCATATATTTCTGAACGATGGCTTCGGTGTTTTCGTTGCGTATTTTTTGATTGAGATGAATGGGTTCGGAGGCGCGCTCTTGACACTCTTTCACCGCACAAGTTTCGCAGGTAACACCCACTAATTGTCTGGGCACCACATCGCCTTCTAAAAATTTGAACTTTTTCTTTACTGATGGCGTGATTAAAATACCCACCGAAATACTTCGCAAACAATCTTTCTTAAACGGATCTGGAGTAGCCGAAGAAAAGACTAAATATTCATTGCTACTGTTTTCGTAGCGCGACACTTGCGCATCAAAAAAATGCGTTTTACCTTGTTGCAACAACTGTTCGATGGTTTTAATCGACACCCATCTGCGGCAGTAATGCTCGTTCATTTCGTTGGCGTGCGGTTCCTGCTGATTGGTAATGTGTAATTCCTTTTTTATTTGGTAAGTATCGGCGCCAATTTTGTGCGACAAACGCAAGAAAAATAAATTTTTTAAATTAAAATCCTTAGGTAAAATATTGGTCAATCGCTGATAAAAAGATTCTGGCGAAACGTTGAATCGCGTCATTAATTGCACCATTTCTTGTGGTTTTGGATGTTCTTTAGCCAAAAACAAATTCAATTCATCAATTAAATGTTGTCGTGGGAGTAACAATGCTCCTGCAAAATAAGAGGCATAAAAATTATTTAAGACCTGGTCAAAATTATCGAACTTGATCCAACTGAACGTATACAAACGCTCTTTGATATCCATGAAATTATAGGCAATTTCCTTGGCTAAAACAAAAGCTTTTTGTCCCTCATCAATCTCATCAGAAAGCAATAACGTTTTACTTGAAGGAACATAAATAGAGCGCAAATCAACTAATTCTTCTTTTTCAGAAAACACTAATTCTTGGATAGTGTACCCATATTCTTCCATCAAAATTGCCTTTAATTCATTGATGGAAATATTAGTAGTAATATCCACATGAAAGGCCTTGCAAAACAAAACCACTTTTTCCTCCAAATCTCCAAAGTAATTATTGTGTGCCTCTTGATAGGATCGCAAAGAGGCCAAAAAGAAACTCTCACGAGATAAATTGTAATGTTGAGCAATTTCGATAATTGTACTGATAAAAGCATTGACCTTCGCGGGTGCATTGGCAATGATATCAATTAAATCAGCCTCTTGAATTCCAAACAAGTCCAACGGAATTTCTTTTAAAATACCCGATTTTAAAATTTCACCAATTGGAGCTAAATTATTATCGAGTTTGAGCGAGACCAAATGATCGTACGTGACCTCTAATTTTTCGGCTAAAAGGATAATTTTATCGGTTTTGGGATATTTTTTTCCTTTTTCGATCTCGTTCAAATACGATTTGGACAACTCGGTAATTTTGGCGAGTCCAAATAACGACAAATCTTTACTTGTTCGAGCCTGCTTGAGTTTAAGCCCAAAAATCAACTTGATATAATCCTTTTCTATGTTCATAAAATCAAAGGTAAACTAAAAAAATAAAAGCCGCAAAAAAGATTTTTTGCATTTTTTGCGAACGTTCGCTTGTTTTGTAAAAAACTTTTTGTAGTATTGCAGTATCAAAATGAACTAGTTATGAAAAACCAAACCGAAACCACCGAGAAAAAATGGCAATTTTTAAATTGTAATCTTGCACAACATGAGGCAATTCTCACTGAAGAAGCGATTGATTTTTTGATTGCTTTACATGAAAAATTCAACGACAGAAGATTGCAATTATTAGTCGCCCGTAAGGAACAACAAATCCTTTTTGATGCAGGAATTATGCCCGGTTTTCCTTTGGAAACAAAAAACATACGAGAAAGCCAATGGCAAGCCGCACCGATTCCGAAAGATTTGATTGACAGACGTGTTGAAATTACTGGCCCTGTAGACCGAAAAATGGTCATCAACGCCTTGAACTCGGGTGCCAAAACTTTTATGGCCGATTTTGAAGACAGCACCTCGCCTACTTGGAATAATATCATGGAAGGGCAGCAAAATTTGAAAGATGCAGTAAATAAAACCATCAGTCTGAATGATTCCATTAAAAATAAAAGGTATACGTTAAACGATAAAACAGCCGTATTAATCGTACGTCCAAGAGGTTTGCATTTGAATGAGAAACACATTTTGATTGAAGACGAAGAAGCATCTGGCTCTTTGATTGATTTTGGCTTATATGCTTTTCACAATCATGATCAATTGGCCAGAAACGGGTCTGCTCCCTATTTTTATCTACCAAAACTGGAACATTATTTAGAGGCAAGATGGTGGAATGAAGTGTTTGAGTTTGCTCAAGAATATTTAGGAGAACAACACGGCACATTTAAAGCAACCGTTTTGATCGAAACCATCACTGCAAGTTTTCAACTGGATGAAATTATCTACGAATTAAGAGACCATATTGTAGGCTTGAACTGTGGCCGTTGGGATTATATTTTTTCGTTTATCAAAAAATTCAGAAATAATCCTGCTTTTATTGTTCCTAACCGCGATCAAGTTACGATGACTTCTCCATTTATGGATGCGTATTCAAAATTGGTGATTCAACGTTGTCACAAACGAAACATTCATGCCATGGGTGGAATGGCAGCTCAAATTCCGATTAAAAATGATCCTGAAGCCAACCAAATCGCGTTTCAGAAAGTTATTGCCGACAAAGAAAGAGAGGCAAGAAATGGTCACGACGGCACTTGGGTAGCGCATCCAGATTTGGTTCCGCTCGCCATGAAGGTGTTTAACGAAAATATGATGACCAAAAATCATATTCATATCAAAAGAGCGGACTTACATATTACTGAAACTGATTTGTTACAAATTCCGGTTGGCACGATTACCGAAGAAGGGATTCGTAAAAACATTAATGTGGCGGTATTGTATATCACGTCTTGGTTGAACGGTCAAGGTGCCGCAGCGATTCATCACTTAATGGAGGATGCTGCTACGGCTGAAATTTCGAGATCACAATTGTGGCAATGGCTTCAAAATGGGGTTTCGCTGGATACGGGAGAACCTTTAACCGAGAAATTGTACAATCGCATCGCAATGGAAGAATATGAAAAAATTAGAAAACAAGTGGGCGACCAAGCACATGAGGAAGAAAACTATATTTTGGCAGAAAAATTACTGGACGAATTGGTCGTGAACAAAAAATTTGTAGAATTTTTGACAATACCTGGGTATAAGTATTTGTAGTGTTCCTAGTGATTAGTCGTTAGTGTTGGTTACTAACACTTTGTGATTAGTTATTACTAACAAGAATTCACTTTGCTGGCTTTTAGCCCCGATCGCAGTGGCATCCTCTGGACTCGCGAACGAGCGAGGACAGAGATATAACGGAGAGCGGGACCTGTGCTTCCTGAACAAGCCCTTTGCTTGCTGCTCCTGAAAATTAAATTAAATCAAACAAAAATCTATTATAAACCAACCGAAAAATTAAAAAAAAGAAATTATGAAAACCACTGAAACACGCATTCAAGAATTAGTTACTGATTGGTTAACCAACCCAAGATGGGAAGGTGTTGAACGCCCGTATACTGCTGAAGAAGTAGTGCAATTGCAAGGTTCGTACCAAATTGAACATAGTATTGCTCGTATAGGATCGACGAAACTTTGGAACAAATTGAACTCTCAAGATTTTGTAGCAGGTTTAGGCGCTTTGACCGGTAATCAAGCTATTCAAGAGGTGGAAGCTGGCCTGGAAGCTATATATTTAAGCGGATGGCAAGTGGCGGCCGATGCGAATGTGGCGGGTGAAATGTACCCTGACCAATCGTTATACCCTGCCAACAGTGTGCCTTTGGTAGTAAAACGAATCAACAACGCTTTGTTGCGCGCTGACCAAATTCAGGTGGTGAACAAAACGAAAGACAAAAAAGACTATTTGGTGCCGATTGTAGCCGATGCCGAAGCAGGTTTTGGAGGAAATTTGAACGCTTTTGAATTGATGAAATCGATGATCGAAGCAGGCGCAGCAGGTGTTCACTTTGAGGATCAATTGAGTTCGGCTAAAAAATGTGGCCACTTGGGCGGAAAAGTTTTGGTACCTACGAAAGAAGCTATCAATAAATTAATTGCGGCGCGTTTGGCTGCCGATGTAATGGGAACGCCTACTTTGATTGTAGCGAGAACAGATGCCGATGCTGCAAACTTATTGACTAGCGATATCGATCCAAGAGATGCTAAGTTCATTACAGGAGAAAAAACAGACGAAGGATTTTTCTACGTAAACTGTGGTGTAGAGCAAGGTATTGACCGCGGGTTGAGCTATGCTCCGTATGCGGATTTGATTTGGATGGAAACGAGCAATCCTGATTTAGCTTACGCTAAACAATTTGCAGATGCGATTCATGCGAAATATCCAGGAAAAATGTTGGCTTACAACTGTTCGCCTTCGTTCAACTGGGCAGCGAAATTATCAGTGGCTGAGATGGAAACTTTTAGAGAAGATTTGGCGGCTATGGGGTACAAATTCCAATTCATTACGTTAGCAGGATTCCATGCTTTGAACACTAGTATGTTTGAATTATCTAAAGCGTACAAAGAAAGAGGGATGGCGGGTTACTCTGAATTACAAGAAAGAGAATTTGCTTTGCAACAACACGGTTTTAAAGCCGTAAAACACCAAGGTTTTGTGGGGACAAGTTATTTTGATGCTGTTCAAAATACGGTTACTACCGGAAAATCATCTACCACAGCGATGAAAGACTCGACGGAAGTAGCTCAGTTTTAAAAAAATTTTAGTTATTATATTTGTTAAGATGTTTGCCAAAAAAAGGCACGGCTCCAAGTTGGAATCGTGCCTTTTTGTATTTATTGATAAACCACTTTATTTAGGCGCTACAATTTCGAAAGATGTTGTTACTTTTTGGTTGTCTTTAGAAAGTGTCCAAATGTATTTAGCGACTGGCAAATAATACTTCCCATTTTTCGCAGGTGTTATTTTTAGCTTTTTATCTTTTGATATCCATTTGTCGGCCACAACTTTGTCGATGGCTAAATCATAAACCACTTTGTTCAATCCTTTTTGAGCGGTAACAGTAGTGGTGTACACGATTTCTTTAGACGGATTTTCTAATTGAACATTTACCTTTCCAACCGAATTTGAATAAAACCAAAGCTCATTTTTTGGAATAACTTCATCTCCCCAAGCGCCACGTTTACTACCCCATCTTTCGGATTTGGTTGTGTTTTTGATTTCATACACATAAAGAGTTTTGTCTAAAACCTCTTTTTTCAGTTCTTGTACTTGCTTCAAACTCACTTTGTATACCGACCGACCGTGTGTGCCCACAATTAAATCTTTGGCTTTCTTTTGAATGACCAAATCATGCACCGCCACAGGTGGCATTCCGTTGGAGAAATCTTGCCAAGAAGCACCGCCGTCAATCGAAATGTATAGGCCATTATCTGTTCCAACATACAACACGCTATCCAAAATAGTATCCTCCAAAATCACATTCACAGGACTTGCAGGAAGATTGTTGGCAATACTTTTCCAAGTTTGTCCTGCATCTTCTGACACATATACATAACTCGTAAAATCGTCATTTCGGTAGCCATTGAGTGTGATGTAAACGCGCTCTTTTTTGTGTACAGAAGCCACTACTCTACTCACCCAAAGGTTTTGTGGTAACGTAGTTGAAATCACTTTCCAACTCGCTCCTCCGTTATTACTGAAGTGCACCAACCCATCATCGCTACCGGTATATAACATTCCAAACTCAAATGGACTTTCGCTTATGGTGGTCAAAGTTCCAAAAGCCACATTTCCTTGTTTCGCGCCTTGAGTCAAATCGGGTGAAATAGCCGTCCAAGTATCGCCTTGATTCATGGAGCGGTGCAGAAAATTGGATCCTAAATACAAAATGTCTTGATTATGCGAAGACAGTAGAATAGGCGATTGCCAATTGTAACGGAACGGTTTTTCGTCCTTTTTGGCCTTAGGCGCAATAAATTTGGTTTTGGATTCATCTGCTCTATCTACCCGGTAGTAACTTCCGTACTGGTAGCCTGTGTAAACAATATTTGGATTCCGCTTATCGATTTGAATTTGCATCCCATCGCCACCCATCAATCTTTCATAAGGATATTTTCCTTCTTGTTGCCAACCAATGGAAGCATTATAGTTATTAGCACCAACCCAAACTCCATTATCCTGCAAACCTCCATAAATATTATAAGGTTCTTGTTCGTCGACATTTACGGCATAAAACTGACCCACCGGAATATTGTTGCACAACTGCCACGATTTTCCGTTGTCATACGTAATATTTAAACCACCATCGTTTCCATTGACCAAATGATTCGGATTGTTGGGATTGATCCAAACTACGTGATGATCGGAGTGTACATTATCGCCATCAATAGCTTGAAAAGTTTTGCCTCCATTATCTGAAAACAACAACGGAACCCCCGTAATATAAACTCGTTCTTGGTTTTTAGGATCTACCGTGATATCGCCAAAATAATACCCATAGCTAGAATAAAAATCGTCAATAAAACTCGTATTGGTTTTTACCCACGTTTTCCCTCCGTTACTAGATTTGAAAACTTCGGCACCAACTACCTCTGGATCTTCATCGTTGGGATCTTTTTCTTTTTTGGCCGAAGGACGCATTTTTTGATAATCCATCACCGCATAAATACTATCGGAAGAAAAAGCTGCCAATCCAATACGCCCGACAAATTCATCCGAAGGAAAACCACTTTCTGGGGTAGAAATTAATTGCCAAGTCGTTCCAGCATCGCTACTTTTATAAATACCAGAGGCTTTTCCGTTGCCATTGAAATTGTGTGCTTTTCTATCTTTTTGCCAAGCACTTGCGTACATAACGTCAAAATTATTTTCTGCCACAGCCATATCAATCACTCCGGTTTCGTCATTTACGAACAATACGTGCTGCCACGATTTTCCACCATCGGTTGTTTTAAAAACACCTCTTTCCTTGTTTTTGGTATATAAATGTCCCGCGACTCCAACAACAATCTCTTGGTTGTTTTTTGGGTTGACCAAAATTTTACTGATGTGATGACTGTCGGTCAATCCAATATTTTTCCAAGTTTTTCCTTTATCAAATGATTGCAACAACCCAATTCCTGCATAAGAAGATCTTGAAGAATTGATTTCCCCAGTACCCACCAAAATCATTCCTGATTTCCAGTCTACAAATACAGATCCACAATTTAGGGTCGGTGCCGTATCCATAACAGGCTCCATACGCAACCCATTCGTATTCGAATACCACAGACCACCTGAGGCATAGGCCACATAAAATTCAATTGGATTTTCAGGATTTACCGCCACGTCAACTACGCGACCACTCATTACGGTGGGTCCAACATTTTGCAAAGTCAACTCTTGAAACAAAGAGGGCGTAGCGGTAGCATTACCGTTTTGTCCCCAGGAAACACTGAAGGTCAAGGCACTAATCAGAAATAGGTATTTTTTCATTGGTATCAATTTTGAATGAAAAGTAAGCATTCTTAAAGAAATGCTAAAATTTTCGACCCAAATTAACAATTTGAAGAGGTTTGTGTAATGACGAAAAGACAATTCAGCAAAAAACACAACAGAGAAATGTACAAAAATCAACAAATAAAAAATTCATATTGCAGAGTAATAGAAGTAATCCTACAGAAGTTTTTGTACGAATTCCAACCAAATTAAATAATCGGAGTTACTGCATTTTTTTACAAAAGTAACTTCTCAAAAGCCTTTCGAGGAGATTTACGAACGAAAATTTCCCCACAATAGGTGTACCCCATTTTTTCTAAAATTCTCAACATGGCATAATTGTCAAAATTGGTATCCACCTTAATGCTAAACACGTTTTTCGAGATACTCAACGCTTCAATTTCTTGGAATAAAAGAGTAGCTATTCCTTTTCCTTTACACTCAGGTACCGTAGCCACCCGATGCACGACTACATAATCGCCAGTACTCAACCATTCTCCTTCAATACTAGTGTACGTTGGTTCTTCTCCAAAAATAATAGCAGCATAGGCCAAAATAGTACTATTTTCGAGTAGTACATAAGCATGACCCTTAACAAAATCATCCGTTACTGTTTCCAAATTGGGGTAACCGTCTTGCCATTGGGAACTTCCATCGTGCTTGCGTTGGAGAATTGCCGATTGAAGTATTTCCCATATCACAGGGATTTCGGATTGTTGGGCTTTTTGGAGTATCATGTTTTTAGATAAATAAAGGTGAAAATGATCAGCGGAATTTTTAGAGCTAAAGCCCTTAGTAGCCTTCGTAACGAAACTAAAGCATCTTATAAAATACGTACATAAAAAATTGGGAAGAAGGCATAAAACTGTATGAAAAAAATACATTTCCGATATTTTCTTCATTTTCACCAGCTAAACCTCAATCTTATTTTGATAGAGTTGACTTCAGGAAATTTACCGAAGTCTAAAGTAGAAAAAACTATTTTTTAATTTATTTATGTTGACATAAAAATAATAAAAACAAATTTAGATCTAAAATATACTTTTGATTTCAGAAATTTTGAGCGTATTTGCA
>JBOFUD010000279.1:0-4709 GCA_051652385.1 Flavobacterium sp. | reverse complement strand
ACGGCAGCAAAATATAACGTTTCAAAAATTTCTTGGTTCAATTTTTTAGCTTCATCGCTCGTAAAAGGAAGGCGTAACATGATAAAAGCGTCGGCCAAACCTTGTACTCCCAATCCAACCGGACGGTGACGAACGTTTGAATTTTCAGCCTCTTTTACTGGATAGTAATTTCTATCAATGACTTTATTTAAATTTCTAGTCACTCGCTTGGTCACATCGAAAAGCAATTGGTGGTCAAACTTGCCGTTCTCTACAAACATTGGTAAGGATAAAGAAGCAAGATTACACACCGCAATTTCGTCTTTAGAAGTGTACTCCATGATTTCGGTACACAAATTAGAAGAGCGAATGGTTCCTAAATTCTTTTGATTCGATTTACGATTCGCAGCGTCTTTGTACAACATATAAGGGGTTCCGGTCTCGATTTGCGATTCTAGAATTTTCTCCCATAACTCGCGAGCTTTAATGGTTTTTCTTCCTTTTCCTCTGTTTTCATAATCCAAATACATGGTCTCAAATGCTTCGCCATATACATCGTACAATCCCGGACATTCGTTAGGGCACATTAGCGTCCAATGTGCATCTTCTTGTACGCGTTTCATGAATAAATCTGATGTCCACATGGCAAAGAATAAATCTCTAGCACGCATTTCCTCTTTTCCGGTATTCTTCTTTAAATCTAAGAATTCGAAAATATCGGCATGCCAAGTTTCAATATAAATAGCAAAACTTCCTTTGCGTTTTCCTCCACCTTGATCTACATAACGAGCCGTATCGTTAAATACGCGCAACATCGGAACAATTCCGTTCGAAGTTCCGTTTGTACCTCTAATATAAGAGCCTGTAGCTCTAACGTTATGAATCGAAAGCCCCACTCCTCCTGCGGATTGAGAGATTTTGGCAGTTTGTTTTAGTGTATCGTAAATTCCGTCAATGCTATCATCTTGCATCGCCAAAAGGAAACAAGAGGACATTTGCGGTTTTGGTGTTCCAGCGTTAAATAAAGTTGGCGTTGCGTGCGTAAAGAATTTTTTAGACATTAAGTCATAGGTTTCAATAACCGATTCCAAATCATTCAAATGTATCCCTACAGAAACACGCATCAACATGTGTTGTGGGCGCTCTACAATTTTGCCGTTAATTTTAAGCAAATATGAACGCTCTAACGTTTTAAAACCAAAATAATCGTAATTAAAATCACGGTTGTAAATGATATGAGAATTTAAGAATTCAGCATTTTCCATGATTACGGCATGTACCTCATCAGAGAGTAAAGGCGCTTTTTGACCATTTCGTGGGTTTACATAAAAATACATTTCGTTCATCGTCTCCGAAAACGATTTGTTCGTGTTTTTGTGCAAATTTGAAATGGCAATACGAGCGGCTAATTGAGCATAATCTGGATGCGCAATAGTCATAGAGGCTGCAGTTTCAGCTGCTAAATTATCCAATTCAGAAGTGGACACTCCATCGTACAGACCTTCGATTACTCTCATGGCAACCTTTACAGCATCTACTAAATCGTTCAAACCATAGCATAGTTTTTTAATCCTATCAGTGATTTTGTCAAACATTACGGGCTCTTTATGGCCGTCTCTTTTTACTACGTACATAGTTTTTTGGTTTTAAAAAACAGCAAATCCCTTTGCCGTTTTGGGGTATTTGTAAAAATTAATTTGGGAAATTAATCCCGGAAAAACATTTGTGTTTGAAGCAAAACGAAGCCATCCACCACTACAATAATCCATGAAAAAGATCGTTAATAATGGTGCTTGAATGTTTTGCATCCAATTGTAAGATGCAAAACAATTTTATTTAAAAATCAGCGTCGAAGGAGATTTTTTGCGCATCAACATCAGTATTCATTACACCTGCTTTCTGATATTCTGCTACTTTTTTCTCGAAGAAATTGGTTTTCCCTTGCAATGAAATCATATCCATGAAATCAAAAGGATTGGTGGTATTGTATTCTCTTTCGCAACCCAACTCGACCAACAAACGATCGGTCACAAATTCTAGATATTGTGTCATTAGTCCAGCATTCATACCAATTAAACTTACGGGAAGGGACTCTGTAATAAATTCTCTCTCGATGTTTAAGGCATCAACTAAAATAGATCGGATACGCTCTTTGGGCACTTTATTGATCAAATGATGGTTGTGCAAATGCACGGCAAAATCGCAATGCACTCCTTCATCTCTTGAAATTAATTCGTTAGAGAAGGTTAGTCCTGGCATTAAGCCTCGTTTTTTTAACCAAAAAATAGAACAAAAACTTCCGGAGAAGAAAATCCCTTCTACAGCTGCAAAAGCGATTAATCGCTCTGCAAAAGAATCCGACTCGATCCATTTTAATGCCCAATCTGCCTTTTTCTTAATCGCCGGAAAAATATCAATTGCAGTAAATAAATCGTTTTTCTCCACCTCATCCTTTACATAGGTATCAATCAACAAAGAATAGGTTTCGCTATGAATGTTTTCCATCATAATTTGAAAACCATAGAAAAACTTTGCCTCGGCATACTGTACTTCGTTTACAAAATTTTCAGCTAAATTTTCATTTACAATTCCGTCAGAGGCAGCAAAAAATGCCAAAATATGTTTGATAAAATATTTTTCATCTTCACTCAATTTATTATTCCAATCCGTTAAATCTTGAGACAGATCAATTTCTTCAGCTGTCCAAAAACTGGCTTCCATCTTTTTGTACCATTCCCAAATATCATGATGTTTGATCGGGAAAATCACGAAACGATTCTTATTTTCTTGTAAAATTGGTTCTAATTGCGACATTGTATAGTTTCTTTAATATTTTTTTTCAGAAATGCGGATGCACCGAGGGATTACAAAGGTTGTGAAATAATACGTGTTTTGAAAGCCAAACTTATTCACAATCCCTTTGAGTTTTTAACAAATGGGGGTTTTCGAAATTTAAAAATATAAATCTCAATTACTTTAATAATCAAACACTTAGGTTTTACTTAAACAGCTGAAGTGCCGTAAAATATAGAGTTTTAAAACGCTCTTGCAAGAGAGAAGAGTGTTTTTTTTTAAATTATTTTTTTAAGTCGTTTGCTACTTTTTCTAGCTCCATATACCAGTTCTCACCGAACCTTCTAATGAGAGCCTCTTTGACAAATTTATAGACCGGCACTTCAAGTTCTTTTCCTAAAGAACAAGCATCGTCGCAAATTTCCCATTTATCATAGTTGACGGCTGCAAAATCAGTAAAATCCTTTACTCGAATGGGGTATAAATGACATGAAACTGGCTTTTTCCAGTTTACTATACCTTGGTTGTAAGCTTGTTCGATGCCGCAAAGTGCAGTTGCACCATCAAAAATAACATAGGCACAATCTTTATTGTCTATCAGCGGTGTTTCCAAATCACCATCCGACCCAGTTACCCAAACTCCTTGGTTTTCAATAGCAGCAATTCCTTCCTTTCTCAAAAAAGGCTTCACTTTCGGATATAGCTCTTCTAAGATTTTGGTTTCTTCAAGACTAAGCGGCGCACCAGCATCTCCATCTACGCAACAAGCACCTTTACAAGCCGATAAATTACAAACAAATTCTTTCTCGAGTATATCTTCAGATACGATGGTTTTTCCTAATTGAAACATGATGGCTACTTGCTTTTTATTTTGAGGCAAAGTTAATCAAACTCGGGGAGTCTTTACCATTTTAAACCTTCTTTAACTCATGAAGAAATGAATCGCAACAACAAATACCTTCAAAAACAAATCCTATTCATAACCGTTAAATCAAAATAGCACCAAGCTATAATAGCGTTTTTTTTACGATACCCATAAAAAAGAACGTTTTATCACGCAAGACCTTAAAAAATATACATAATATTATACCTTTGTTGTAAAAAAAAAGGTATGTTAGATTTCAATTTAAGAGAAGTTGCTACAGTAGGAATGGTACTTTTTGCTGTTATTGACATTGTGGGTTCTATTCCTATTATTCTTAACCTACGGTCGAAACACGGACACATAGAATCTGAAAAAGCTTCTCTGGTTGCGGGTTTAATTATGATCGTTTTCCTTTTTGTTGGAGAAGAATTCTTGAGCTTAATAGGAATTGATGTGCACTCATTTGCAGTCGCTGGATCTTTTGTTTTGTTCTTCTTGGCACTCGAAATGATTTTGGGTATCCACTTGTATAGGGATGAAGAGGCCAATTCAGCTTCGATTGTACCCATCGCCTTCCCTCTAGTTGCAGGTGCAGGAACCATGACGACCCTGCTGTCGCTGCGTTCACAATTTCACACCATCAATATTGTAACTGGAATCATCTTAAATATTGTTTTAGTATACATTGTATTAAAATCATCGGGAAAAATAGAAAAGATGTTAGGGAAAAATGGACTTGGCGTAGTACGCAAAACTTTTGGAGTAGTACTTTTAGCGATAGCTGTTAAATTATTTGCTGCTAATGTTAAAGCGTTATTTGCCTAATTAAATATTTTTTAATTTTACTGTCCTTAAACCTCTGCATCCTTTGCAATAGTCGTAAGCAAAAATCCAAGAATCCTAAATACCAAAAATATAAAAACATGAAAATCTTTACCTCTATTTTAATTTTATTAGCTGTTGCCTTAATCGTTTTCAATGTTACCTTGTTGGATTTCTCTCAACCTCTTGAAGGTAAAAGTGCAGTGGCGCTTATTGGAGTTGGTGCGTCTTTTTGTGCTATCTTAATTCT
>JBOFUD010000278.1:0-2010 GCA_051652385.1 Flavobacterium sp. | reverse complement strand
AGATGGAGCAAGTTTTGAAAAACCAATTCTGTGGCATACTTAACCGTTTGAATTTTCTTTTTGCAAAGAATCATTCCGTATTCCTTGCAAAAATCTTCTACACTTTGATTAAACGCTCGTGGTTTTAAGGATTGATTTTTCTTTGCAAAAAGGATGGAAAATGATTTTTGCACCTCGGTTAGCTCATTGTTCCTCAAAAACAATCTCACATTGTCGTTGTGTTTATCTATCAATTCATTCTCGGCATTGGTTTGAAAATTGTAGCCTGCAATGTACTTTCGGTAGTTATCCATAGTGATGGAAAAGGCTTCCATGGTTATTGCAGGATAAACCGCCATGATTCTATTTTCGAGTTGCAAAGTAGTTGCAACGGTCGTTGCAATGCTTTCAAGGGTTTTGTTTTTTTGGTCTGTGTTTCCAAAACCAAAAAGATGAGAAGCTAATGAAAAAACATTGGAGTCGAGTTGTGGGCTTTTCATAATATAAGAATTTAACCTTGTTGCATCGGGCCAATAGACCCGAATACATCAAGGAATTTTCAGCAGTTGCTGGAGGTATTTTTAGGATCTACGTTTGCTCTTGAATTGGGTAGCCAATAAATTTTCGGTTACACTTTCTAAAGTCCAATTCTGTAATGGTTTTGATTTTCTAACTTTTCGAGGTTCAGGCCTTCCCACTTCTTTATCGATACACAAGGCGAGTTCTTTCAATTCCTCAGTGGAAAGAAAGATTTTCGCATTGTTTAGTATGGATAAGACTTTGGGATTGTTCATTGCCCTTACACTTTAAATAATCGTTGACGTTTGAGTTGTAATGCTTTTTTGGCTCTACTAGTTTTATTGACCAATTGCATGATAGCCAATTCTACTTGTTCATTTTCACGCATTCCATTGACAAAAGTGCGGATGCTTTGTCTGGTGTAATCTTCGCCAATAGCGTTTTTGATGTTCTTTTTTTTCAAATGCAAGGAAATTGAGGCAGAGTATTGCTTTCCTAAAGTTGTAATAATACTGGTTCTTTCTTGGTTGTTAATCATATTTCAAATTGTATTTGGTAACTAAAATCGTTTTGTAATTCTTTCAAGTCAGCATTTTCCATTTCAAAATCCCACGGCACATAAATCGTTCGGAGCGTTGCACTATATCTCAATCCTACTCTTCTCAATTTTTGATGCAATCGGTATCGCCTATTCATTTTTTGGGTTCGTATCATATTGCTAGTGCACTACTTAAACTTAACAGCAATCAAAAAATCCTTTGTCTGCAACATTTTACGCCGTATAGCGATAAATTGCAACATATATTCGTTACCTTTGCGGCTACATTTACGCTACAAAGGCGAACAAAGAACTAAATCAACTATTGCAAATATATGCAACAAATGCAATATTTTGCAATTTTTATAAAAAAATACCACAAATTTCCAAAAACAAATTTCATGCGACTGATTATCAAAGAAGTGAGAGAAAGCAAAAAACTAACTCAAGACGAAATTGTAGAACTTTCAGGCATAAAAAAGCGAACCTATGTTGATTACGAGAACGGAAAATCAGATATTCCGCTCTCAAAATTGCAAAAAATAGCAATTGCCTTAAAAGTCAACCTTTTTGAACTGTTTGAAGGGTACAATGAAACTTTGGCCGAAATGAGCCAGAATAGCTTATTTACGAAAATGCAATTCGAAATTGAATCTTTAAAAAAAGAAAACACCGAATTAAGAAAAGACAAAGCCTTCTTTCAATCAATTCTAAAACCGAATGACCACGATAAAAGTCAAACCGCATAGTGATATGCGAGTGGTTTGGAGGAGAGAGGAAGAGGATGCATATTAGAATTAAAAAATCTCATGTTCAAAAAATTGAAAAAACTTAACACATTAGATTAACGAGTTTAAAAAAAAGAAGAAAGTTAACACGTTAAACGAACGATTTAAAAAAATAGCAAAAACCAACAAATAAAACCGATTCAAAAATTTCGCTTACCCTTGATTCTATAAGGAAAATTCAATAAC
>JBOFUD010000277.1:0-8767 GCA_051652385.1 Flavobacterium sp. | reverse complement strand
TGTGAAATACAAAGAACAATTGCGCGTGTTGTGCGAAGAGGGCGTTGATTTCATTATCACATCTTTGGGTTCTCCAGAAGAAACCATCAATGAAGCGCATAAAGTTGGCATTAAAGTTTTTTGTGATGTAACCGATTTGGCTTTTGCCAAAAAAGTAGAAAGTTTGGGCGCTGATGCGATCATTGCGGTTAATAATCTTGCCGGTGGACATAGAGGTGCTATGGATCCCGAAGCTTTAATCCGATTGTTAAATGAGCAAACTAAGCTGCCTGTTATATCAGCCGGTGGGGTAGGTGCTAAATCCGATTTAGATACTATGTTAGGGTATGGAGCGGTGGGCGTTTCTGTGGGAAGTCCATTTATAGCTTCCATTGAAGCAGGTGTTTCTCAGGAATACAAACAAGCTTGTGTGGATTATGGCGCCAAAGATATCGTCATGACCGAGCGTATTTCAGGTACGCCTTGTACGGTTATTAATACGCCGTATGTGCAAAAAATTGGCACGAAGCAAACCGCATTAGAAACCCTTTTGAATAAAAATAAAAGTCTTAAAAAATGGGTCAAGATGATTCGTTTTTATATCGGCATGAAAGCCACCGAAAAAGCAGCTACTCAAGCTACTTACAAAACGGTTTGGGTAGCGGGACCAAGTATTGAAAACACCAAAGCTATTTTGCCGCTTCAAGCGATTGTTAAACAATTGGTAGCGTAGTATGTACGAGAAATTATATGTAATACTTAACCAATATTTTGAAAAAGACACTTTATTCAAAGTGTTGTTCAATTGGTCGCCCATGTACAAAAGAAGTTGTGGCAAAATTGTTCATGTTTCTAAGGATTTACACACCGTTCGTATCAAAATCCCGTTGAGTTATAAAAATAAAAATTATATGGGTTCTATTTTCGGTGGAAGTTTATTTGCGGCCACTGATCCTATTTATATGATTCAGCTTATGCAAATTTTGGGTAAAGAGTATGTGGTTTGGGATAAAGCTTCGGTTATTCGGTTCAAAAAACCTGCTTATAGCGTTGCATACGCTGATTTTCATTTTACCTCTGATGAAATTGCTGAAATTCAACAGCGCGTGATTTCAGAGAAAGAAGTGAATTTTGTGAAGTATTTACAAATTACCGACTCGAATCAAAACGTGTTCACCGAGTTAGAAAAAACAATTTACATTAGTAGCAAAGCGCATTACAAGCAAAAATTAGCTAACAAAAAAGCCGCAGTGTTTAGTAATAAAGTCTAAAATCTAATACTTGGCAAAGGGTAGGTTGTTTTTCGAAAAGTGCTTCTACCACAGCGGTTACATCGTCTTCTTTTTGACACAGTTCAAAAAAAGTTTTATCTAGCAAATGACTACTTGATGTGGAAAGTGTCCCGTAACCCGATAGTGCTTTTGCGCCGGTAATGTCCAGAAAGTATTGGGCTTCTTCTGTATCAAGGTCTACAATTTTGGTATTGGCAAAATGAATAATTTTACCTTTCATTTTGCCTTCAAATAGTTCGGCAATTTCTTCCATAGTGTACAAATAATCGTTTAAACAAATGGAGTTCGCTTCGCCGGGCATCACGAGGTAAATAATTTCATACGCTTTAAAATTGTGGTCGTCATAGAGTAAAGTAGTTAGACTTTCCTCTAGTCCTTCGATCGAGTCGCAAGCCATGTAGATACTCGTTAATCGTTGTTCAAAAGCCATTTTTTCAAGGTTTTTGAGCACCGCCGATTGCTGTTCTACTGAAGTATCTGCTACACCTTCTAGGCAAAAAATAAATTTTTTTCTATTCATACACTGATCAATTTCACGGAGGTGTAAAAATATTATTTCTTTTTTTGATTTCGGATTTTTGGTAGGTTTTATTCAAAATAACTTATTGGTCTAGTAGTTTTCAATTTGTGAATATCTATTTATAGAATCGTTCTTTTTTTTATAACTAACCGCTATCTTTGGCACCCTAAAAAAAATGTAACATGAGCACAATTTGGTACGAATGCAAAATAAAGTATAGAAAAACGGATGAAACGGGTGGGCAAAAAATCACGACCGAACCGTATTTGGTAGATGCCTTATCGTATACCGAAGCCGAGAAGAGAATCAATGAGGAAATGGCGGCTTATATTAGCGAAGAATTCAAAATAACGAATATAAAAGTGGGGAATTATGCCGAAATTCATCCCTTTGAAAATGCTGATCGCTGGTTCAAATCGAAAGTCTCTTTGTTGGCTTTTGATGAAGAAAGTGGGAAAGAGCGCAAATCAAATATGTATCTTTTGGTGCAAGCCAATGATGTAAAAGAAGCGTTTGATAATACTACTATTGCCCTAAAAAACACGATGAGCGAATATACCATTCCAGCCATTTCCGAATCGCCAATTATGGATGTTTTTCCCTATTTCACTGGAGACGAAGAAGAAGCAGAGGCACTCGAACGTTTCAATGCTTTAAAAGCATCAACAGCTCCAAAATACGATACAGAAATAAACGAAGCAGAAGCTTTTAAAGCCGAACTTGTCGAAGAGGAGGTTTAATCCAGATTCCGCATTACAAATCTTGTTTTTGTTTTCAACTAAAAAAGCCTGCAAATAGCATTGTATTTGCAGGCTTTTTTATGTTTTGGTTTACAAACTATTTATCAATAGAGCCCAATACACGTTTCATAAACGTATTCAATGCCTCTTTTTTATCGGTACCGGTTGTAATCATTTTATGAACCTCCAAGGCGCCATACATATTCGAAATCAATTCGCCTATCACATCCAGCTCTTCATCTTTTAAAGAAGAAACTTCGGTAAGGGCTTCTAAAACTTCAATAGTTTCAATGAGGTAATCTTGATCGTTTTCTTCAATAAATTGTGTAAGGTGTTTGATAACTGGGAGTTTCATTCGGATAAAGGTATAAGGATTGAAATAATATTTTATTTTTACGGCGAAATTTAAGCGATTTCTTTTACTAAATCAGCCAAAACTTCGGCTTTGTTGGTTTGGGTTTCGTTGACTAATTTTCCACCCACAAAAGTTGCAAAAGTCGGTAAGTTGCTCACATTGGCCAATTTTCTAGATTCAGGTGAATTTTCAGCATCCACCAAAACAAAGGCTATGCTTTCGTTTTCAGTCGCCATTTTTTTAAATTTTGGCTTCATGATTCTGCAGTTTCCACACCAAGAAGCCGAAAACTGAACCACTACTTTATCATGTTCTGCTACTAATGCCCCTAAGGTATCTTCGTTTAATTCGATTAACATATTTTAGATTTTAAAATCCAATTTTTTAAAATCCCAAATTCCAATTTTGTTGGTCTTGAAAAGAGCTACTTTGGAATTTGGAATTTAAAATTTGGAATTTGTTATTAGTTTAAGCTTAAATAATCAGCAGTACTTTTTCTGTCTGCGCTCATCGCTTCTTTACCAGCTTCCCAGTTAGCAGGACAAACTTCTCCTTTTTCTTGAATGTGTGTGTAGGCATCTACCATACGTAAGTATTCATTTACGTTACGACCCAATGGCATATCATTAACGCTTTCGTGGAAAATTTTTCCAGTTTCATCGATTAAATAAGTCGCTCTAAAAGTAACGTTTGACCCTTCGATAATTACTGAATCAGTTTCTTCGCTGTAGCTTGTAGACTCGATATCCAAAATACCAAGAATGTTAGCCAAGTTTCTGTTGGTATCAGCTAAGATAGGATAGGTTACACCCTCGATTCCACCATTGTTTTTCGGCGTATTTAACCATGCAAAGTGTACTTCGTTGGTATCGCAAGACGCCCCAATTACAATTGTATTTCTTTTGTTAAATTCTGGTAAAGCTGCTTGAAAAGCATGTAATTCTGTTGGACATACAAAAGTGAAATCTTTTGGGTACCAAAATAAAAGCACTTTTTTGTTATTATTTACTGCTTCTTCAAAAATGTTGATTTTCAAATTGTCTCCCATTTCAGACATAGCATCAACTGCAATACTTGGAAATTTTTTACCTACTAATGACATAATTATAGTGTTTTAATGTTCTTTAATTCTGAGGCAAAAATAAGCACTAAGTCGCCCTATCGCAAAGAATCTTAATTATAATTTACTATAATTACATAAGGATTGCTTATTTAATAAAATAATAACACTTTTTAACGAAAACGTTGTATTAGGTTTAAAGTATTGGTTTCTATTACTTTGAAAGCTCTTTTTGTTGCTTTTTTGAAGCGGTTCACAAAACACCCTTTTGTTGGCAAAGTCCCGCTGTACGCTATATCTTGCTTGGCGAACCCCGCCAAGCAAGGATGCCGCTTCCATCGGGGCTAAAAGGTTGTATTAGGGTTTTTATGGAATCATTTCGAAAATATAAATACTTACTGTTTGCGAAGGGTCAGTTTGTAAATGGCAGTTTCTAAAACATCGGTGTCTTTATCTTCGCAAAGCAAAAACTCCACCGATTTGTCCAAATTTTGATAAAGTGTAAGTCCTTCAAATTTATGTGTGTCGCTTATTTTTTGCGTAAAATCTAATTTCATGGTTTCAGAATTTATCGCACCAATCAAGCTACCCATCACTGCGCCATCATGATATGTCGATTGGGTATCTTCGGCTGTAGCCAAAAAATAAATGGTTTTGTCAACCATAATAGCATCTGTAAAACTACTTCTTACATTGTTGATCTTAGGTAGTTTATACGCATTGCTAATCATGTTAAATTCGTTGAGCAAGTTTTTTCCGTAAATGGTAAAGATGACATTTTTGTTTGATTTCCCATTGCCTCGATTACATAACATCCATTCTTTTCCGTTATAAATGGCGCCTTCCAAATTAAAATCCTCGGCTTTAATTTGGCCAAAACTTTGCATTACGTTGTACAAATCGGTTAAGTCATTGGTTCGAATCTCTTTTTCGATGGTGTTGATTTCGACCATTTTGTTACGATTGGGTGTAGAGCCTGACCCAAAAACATACAAATTATCCCCATAAGAAGTGATGGCTTCAAAATCGGGTTTTTCTTTTTTCGCAATATTAGCCGCGGCTTTTTCAATGATGGGATGGTGTTGTAACTCTTTAGAATCCATGTTATATTCGTATAAATACCCGCTATTGTCCCCAATCACATATAAGAGGGGTTCTTTGTAAAGTAGACCGGATGCAGCACCAATTCCGATGATTTGAAATAAAAGTTCGAGTGTGAATTTTTCCATATTTTTGATTGAAAATGTTTGTTGACATCCCACTAAAGTAGAAATCCTTTTAAAAATAAACGAAAATTTTCTTGTTCATGATGCGCGACTACAAGAAGTTCCTTATAGTACTTAGAAAAGTACATGGTTTGAAAAAGATGAGAACTAAAAGCGGGAAAGAGGTCCAAAAATAACTTTTTTTGGTGGATTTTGGTAGGATTTAGTGGTTTTTGAACGGAATAGCGATTTGGATATTTAAATAGAGTACCTTTGCCGACTTAAAAATCAGCAAATGAACTTTTCTCAGTACACCAAAGAGTTTTCGTATAACATAAAATTAGCGTATCCTGTTGTTTTAGGTATGCTGGGGCACACCTTAATAGGTTTTGTAGATAATTATATGGTGGGAAACTTGGGTTCTACAGAGTTGGCTGCGGTTTCGTTGGGCAATAGTTTTATTTTTTTGGCCATGTCTCTGGGTATCGGATTTTCGACTGCAATAACGCCCTTGGTGGCCGAGGCAGATGCCGAAAAAAACACCAAAAAAATCCGTACAACTTTTCATCATGGGTTGTTGCTGTGTACTGTTTTAGGAGTTGTTTTATTTGTGTTAACCGTGTTGTCCAAACAATTAATGTACCTTATGGGTCAGCCTGAGGAGGTTGTGGTTTTGGCCGCACCTTATATTGATTGGGTGGCTTTTTCATTGATTCCGGTGGTTATTTATCAAGGATACAAGCAATTTGCCGATGGATTGTCGCAAACTAAATACTCGATGTATGCCATTACATTCGCAGTAGTATTAAATATTTTTTTCAACTATCTTTTGATTTATGGCATTTGGATTTTTCCAAAATTAGGCATTATTGGTGCTGCATTAGGAACGGTTATTTCCAGAATTTTTATGGTGGTTTTTATGCATTACATCATGAAGCGTAATACGGTGATGAAGCGTTATTTCAAAAATTTCACATTTAAAGAAATTAAAAAATCAATCCTGGCTAAAATAATTAATTTAGGGTTGCCCTCTTCCATGCAAATGCTATTTGAAGTAACTTTGTTTACCGCTGCCATTTGGCTTTCGGGAACCCTAGGCAAGAACAATCAAGCAGCCAACCAAATTGCACTTACCTTAGCCTCGTCAACCTTTATGGTGGCTATGGGGCTCAATGTTACGGCCATGATTCGCGTGGGTCACTCCAAAGGAATGGCTGATTTTAAAGGGCTTATTGTGGTGGCGCGTTCCATTTTTATATTGACCATTATTTTAGAAACATTTTTTGCGGTTCTTTTTATTGTTTTTCACAAGTTCCTTCCGTATTTGTTTTTGAATACCGAAGATGCGACACAGTGGGCAGACAATCAAGAAATTGTATTAGTTACCGCAAAATTGCTTATTGTTGCCGCTTTTTTTCAGATTTCAGATGGCATTCAGGTAGTTGTTTTAGGGGCTTTGCGCGGACTTCAAGATGTGAAAATCCCTATGTATATTACGTTTGTGGCCTATTGGGTTATCGGATTCCCTATTTCTTTTTACCTTGGAAAGTATACGGAGCTGCAAGCCACGGGAATTTGGATAGGATTACTAGCTGGATTAACGGCGGCTGCGGTATTTTTGTACATTCGGTTTGCGCGATTGACTAAAAAATTGGTGCGTTTGAATGTAGACGAATAAAAATTTTCTTATAAATGTAACTTCTGTTTTGTTTCAACGTATAATAAGTAGATCAACTAACAACCAAAAAAATGATACTATTTATTATTCTAGGCGTGCTACTGCTTGTCATTAGTTTTGCTCTAAACAATGCAGCGAACCCTCTGTTCAAATTTTGTAAAATTATTAGAATCGCTGGACTACTGTTGCTTTTAGTCGGTGTTTTTTCGTCGATGTTTCAACAAATTGACGCCGGTAAAGTTGGCGTTAAATCGCTCTACGGTAGCGTGCAACCCGATGTATTAGAAAGCGGTCTTCATGTGATCAATCCCCTTTTAGATATTACTGTTTTTGATGTTCAAACTCAAAATTATACAATGTCGGCCATTCATAACGAAGGGGCTCAGGAAGGTGATGATGCTATCAGAGTATTATCTAATGATGGGCTAGAAGTGGTGATTGATTTGACTGTTTTGTATCGTGTCATCCCCAACGAGGCACCAAAAATTCTTAAAGGTATTGGAGAAAGTTATACCGATAAAATTGTAAGGCCGGTTACAAGAACCCGAATTCGTGACAACGCTGTGTATTATGATGCAGTGGCGCTTTATTCTACTAAACGAAATGAATTTCAACAACGCATTTTCAAGAGTATTGAAGCCGATTTTAAAGCCAGAGGATTGGTTTTAGAGCAATTGTTGATTCGAAATATTAATTTGCCAGAATCTGTAAAAAAAACTATTGAAAGCAAGATTAATGCCGAGCAAGATGCGCAAAAAATGACTTTTGTACTGCAAAAAGAAAAGCAAGAAGCTGAACGAAAAAGAGTGGAAGCCCAAGGTATTGCCGACTACCAGCGTATTATTTCAACAGGGCTTACCGACAAACAATTACAATATGAACAAATAAAAGCGCAAAAAGAAATTGCCGTATCTCCGAATACTAAAATTATTTTTATGGGAAAAGGAAGTGCTCCCGTTATTCTTTCCGATAAATAAATTTTCTAAAAATCCTATCAATTTGATGAAGAAGTATGGATTTTACGAAATCTTTGCGACCTTTGCACAAAAGAAACAATTATGGAATTACCAAAATTTTTACTAGGCGACAATACCGATTTCCCGGAAGATATCTTTATCATTCATTTGGATTATCCTAGATTTATCATCAACCTCAAAGACGATGAAGTAGAGTTCATGGAAGAAGCGGAAGATCTAGACGAAGCCGAATTAAATGCCGAAATGGAAGGTTTAATCGAAGAAGCCAATACTTTTTATGATCGAGAAATAAAAAGATTCGAAGAAGAATAGTCGCTTTACAAAATAAAAAAAGGGTAGTGTTTTACAGAGTGAAACACTACCCTTTTTTAATTTTAACCTACCACTATTGCTTTGTAGTGTACTTTCTCTTTTTGTACAAATACGAAGCTGTAATCACATGGCTTAATGCATCTTTTGCTAGTTCTTTATTCAAGGATACTGGCGTAAAAATGGTGTCTTTTTCTACCTTAAATTGCAACGGCTCTTTGTTGGGTTGCATGATAATGACTTGGTCTTCTACTCGGAATGCATTCACATCATGAAACTGCATAATCGCTCTCCCTTTGGTAGAATTGGGTAATCTAAATAAATTGCGACCCGGCATGGGCGTTATTACATTCATACCAATTTTACTCAAAGTAGTGGGTTGTATATCAATTTGGCTACACAGTTTATCGTACTTGGCATTTTTGGGAATGTTAGGTCCAATCAACAAAGCGGGAATATGGAATTTGTGAATAGGTACCAAATGTTTTCCGTAGGTTCGGGTATTGTGATCGGCAATGACAAGAAAAATGGTGTTGTTGTAATAAGTCTCTTTTTTGGCCAATGCAAAAAACTTACCAATGGCATAATCGGCATATTTCATGGCATTATGTACCGTGTTTTTTGGTTTTTCGTACAACTGAATTCGGCCATC
>JBOFUD010000276.1:0-8908 GCA_051652385.1 Flavobacterium sp. | reverse complement strand
ATATTCTTTAAATCGCCTGTAATGAGATTGTCCATCCCAATAACATGATAACCCTCGTTAATAAAACGATCACACAAATGCGATCCCAAAAATCCAGCTGCTCCTGTGATGAGTATTTTTTTCATAATTATATTTGATTCTATAACAAATGTAATAGATTTGTAGAAAATTCACCTACATCACCGCTCTTTCTTTTTCAGTAAGCCGCAGGTTACAACCACTTATGGGTCTACAATTTCAAGAAATTCGATGCACCCTTGATTATTGTAACAAAAAGAAAAAGATGCCACTACTTACTGATCTACAGCTCAACAATAGCGTTTTTGAAGGTATTTTTTGAGCAATTACAACCATATGTAGTGATAGTTCTGAAGAAAACTTTATTTTTGTTATAAAAGCAAAAAAAAAAATTGAAAGTTGTACATATAATAGAAGCATTGGGCGGTGGCGTCTACACCTATTTTGAGGATCTTACCCATCATTTCGAGAAAGAAAATATACGTTATAATGTAGCAACTTCAATCATTTACAGCGATGATCGTAAAGAAATTGACACTCAAAAAACGGCTCAATTATTTGAAAAAATTCCAACAGTAAGAGTAGCAATGAAAAGAGAAATCAGTCCTCTATCAGATATTAAAGCCATATATAAGCTTCTAAATGCCCTAAAAATAATAAAACCCGACGTAGTACATTTACATTCATCCAAAGCAGGAGTTTTAGGGCGAATTGCTTGTTCTTTTTTGAATCCTAAACCTTTAGTTTTTTATACGCCACATGGCTATGCTTTTCAGCGCACTGATATTTCAACCTTAGCCCAAAGAACATATTGGGTAATAGAAAAGTTTTTTCAAGAATTTTTTGGAGGAATTACAATTGCATGTGGTGACTCCGAGTATGATTTGGCACAAAAACTAGGGAAAGCCGAAATGATTCGAAATGGAATAGATATTGCTGCTATCGAAAAATATTCCGCACCAATCGTCAATTCAAAATTAACCATAGGCATAGCAGGTCGTATTACAGCGGCTCGAAATCCAACACAATTCAATGCCATTGCATTGCAATTTCCGGAATATCAATTTATATGGATTGGCGATGGAGAAGAACGCTATCAAATTACAGCCTCAAATATTAAAATCACAGGTTGGTTTTTAGAAAAAAAACAGGTCTACGAGCAAATAAACACCTTAGATATTTACCTTCAAACCTCACTTTGGGAAGGTTTACCTATCGCGATTCTTGAGGCCATGGCATTGCAAAAACCCGTAATTGCAACTAAAATAAATGGCAATAAAGATACCGTTGTACACCAAAAGACTGGCTTTTTATACCAAGAATTATCTGAGTTATCAAATTATTTCAAAATACTTGAAAATTTAAAAATTAGAAATCAATTGGGTAATAACGCCAAAACAAGATGTGAATTTCTATTTAGCACTACAAAGAATTTTACAGCACTTCAGGAATTGTACGAACGTTACTTTTTTGCTGCAACCAAAGACCTCCAAAAACAGAAAACCAAAAGCCGCTAAAAGTAATTCCGTCAAAACGAAGTAAAAAATCATCGGTCAAATTCGAAGTAAAAAAAAGAAAAAAGAACGAAAAGACCACAGCATTTTTTAAATCGATTCCCAGATAACCAATTGTACCAATATAAAGGAACACGATTATTGGCCCTGCAACACCAAATTTGAGTAAAAAATCAAGAAACTGATTGTGGGTCGGAAAAGCATATTCTGCCAAAAAATGCTGATGGGTATGTTTATAATACTTCACTAATTCTGGTTTTCCGTCCGACGCTCCCACTCCAAAAGGCAGATGTTGTAATGATAATTCCCAAGCCGACTTCCAGATGGAGACTCTGGTTACCAAAGAATTAAAAACCTTTATTTCGGGGTGATCAATTTCGTCGAGCTTCCCAACCTTGTCCATATAAGCAAATGTCACCGAACTGTATTTTTCTTTCATGTAAGGATTTTTTTGAATAAAAAGAAATAAAGTTCCGCTTACTGCTCCACCAATAACCACAACGTACAAAACTATTTTTTTTACGTCATAGTGCGCAGCAACAAACGAAAAAATTATCAATAAATAGCCAACTAAAACATTAAATAAAGCCATTCGAGTATTGACTAAAAGCACAAAGAAAAAGGAGAATACAAATACCAAAAATGATAAAAAAACAAGTCCAATCTTCTTTTTCATTTGCCCCCTTTGCAATAACAAATACAAAGCCGAAATACTCACAAAAGCCAAGTGCATGTTGAGTGCTGGAGCATGAATACCAATAGAATTTGCAAAAACATAGCCCATTTCCCAAAGGTGAATTCCATGCCAATAATTAGTGACATTTTCAGGAAAAACAAATACAAAACGTACCACAAAAACAATCATGAGTACAGTGGTACTATTTACATAATATTGTATTAGTTTGTGAAATGAAATGCGTTGGTAATTTCCCAAAATAATTAAGGGAAATAACACTAAAGCGACTGTCTTTTCTGAGGATTTAAAACCTTGAGCAAAAGAATCATTGTTCCAAAAAAGAAATAATTCTAACAAAAAAGGTGACGCAATTATACCAAATAAAATCCAAGCCTTGCTGAACAATTGTATTTTCTTGATACAGATCAAGTTAAAAATAACAAAAGCAAAAATCAACAAAGTACAAGGCTTTCTAAAAATTAGCGTGCAAGCAATCGCAACTAAAAAAAAAGAAAAAACTTTATTAAAATTATTTTCGGAAATGGTCATAGTAAAGAGCATAATATATTATTGGAAAAAAACCCATTTTGTGCCGAATCGCAGACCCTAAATCAGGTTCAAAAACACCTTGAAGTATAAAAAAAGAGAACACAAAAAGTAGCATCCATAACTCGTAAACATATTCCTTTTTATCTTTTATACAACGTGCTAATCGAACCAATAAAATATAAAACAGGAATAATTGCCAGATTACGAACAACAAAATTTGTGGTTTCAAAAAATGCTTTAGCCCATTTAAAGGAAGGTTAACGGTAAAAAAACCATAAACAATACCAATGATTTCACCATACCATGTATCTGTTTTTACTGGAGATCTAATGATCGAATTGGCATCTGGGGAATTCAAACGGGATAAATTTAAGAACTCACGCGTTTGCTCTGACAAAAATTCACCTTGTAGTAATCCATAACTCAAGGACAAGAAAATCATAACTCCAATACCATAACACAAGGTGGCAAAAGTTCGGTTTTGTATTTTAACACAAGATATCCAATACATACTCATGGCAACAATAGGAAGCAATACAAAATAAGGACGATATACTGCTCCAAAAAAAACAAAAAGCAATAAAGCAAGTAATAAGTTCGTTTTGAAATTAAAAATTTTCTTTTGAAATAAGAAGACAATAAGAGAAAGGTACAAAAAAGTCAGGAACTCTTTTGAAGGCATTGAAATAAAAATAGCAATAATAGAAAAAGAAAAATAGACTAAAACGTTCTTAATTGTAATTTTTTCAAAAGTACTTGGAACTCCAATTTTGTAAAGAATCAACATTAAAATAGGAAATTGAATCAAAGCGATCATAGAAAAAGGTAAATAACGCAAACCTGTAATCTTATAAAATAAAATAGTCAAAGGATAACTTCCAAAATAACCTATTTCGTTGCCTTTATCAAAGGCAATAATAACAGCATCATAAAAGAAACGTTTGGGTAAAATAAAACTCGCAGCAAAGGCAACAAGTAGATTGAGTCCTACCAAAAGTAAAAAAGTAGCTGTGTGTTTTTTTATGAGTAAAGACATTTAGGCCTGATTGAAAATAGAAGTGACAAACTTAACTCAAAAACAACTTAATCCCGTCTTTGTAATACACAAAAAGAGCTGTTCCAAGATTCCAAAATAAGGCACTTACAGAAAAAGCAATGGCTGCACCCATCATTCCATAGGAAGGAACTAACCAATAATTGAGTAGAAAATTAAGAACAAGAGCTCCCAAAACAATACGCTGAAAAATACGTTGGCGCCCTGTCATGTTCAGATAAACAGGAGCCGATCCAAAAAAAGTACAAAACCCTTGTCCCAAAACCAACACGAATAAAGCTTCTTTGGCAGCAACATAATTAGTGCCGAAAAAACGCAAAATAAACTCCGGAAAAACAAGCAATCCAATAACTGCAGGCAGCGTAATCGCAACAATTAATCGGGAACTATTTTGGACCATTTTCTGTACTTTATCTATTTCATTATTTGAAAAACTGGCTGCTATAGCTGCAGAAACCGTAATGTTTACCGTCAAAATGATAACCGACAACAAAGTCATTAACTTGACCGCCACAGCATAATAAGCTACGGTTGCATCGCCAAAATATTTTTTTAAAAAAAGGATATCAAAACTCATCATCAAAAAAATAGCCATTCCACTCACAGCAATAGGAAATGAATGAGTGATAATCTCTTGAGAAGAAAAACAATCAGCAGTAAAAGTCACCGGTTTGTTGGCAAAAAAATAAAAACTCAACACTGTTGTCAAAATTCCCAAAAAAACAAAACTCAACAAAAAAGCATCCACCAAATACGGTTCTAATTGCCATTGCACCAATAAAAAAGCCACTACAATTACAGATAAGTATTTAAAAACATTCCGAAATAATTCAGCTATTACTATTTCCTCTAATGCCCTAAAAACCTCAACATTGAGTATAGAAAGTCCATAAAAAAACAAGGCAGCGGAGGATTTTAATAGAAGAAGATAACTAGCATCATCCGAAAAAAATTGTGCAACTACCGAAGCATCCAGTAGTAGTATACAAGTAAATAAAAACAGAGAAGCAAAAAACAGCATCAAGACCATTTTTAGATATACTTTTTTCAAATGCCCCAGAGAGTAATTAGGATACAAACGGCCTTTGAAATATAATATCGATTGATCAAACCCTAGCAAACATATACTACCGATTGCGAAAAGAAATGTTCGCACAAAATCGTATTGCCCTACTAGTTTAGGGTCATATTTTTGGGTTAGAAATAAAGTAAAACCAAACAAAAGCACCACACCAAAAACCCGAATCAATAAGGTTAGTAAACTTTGCCGAACTACAGGATTTTTGACTGTTGTAAGTAAGTGATATCGAATCGTTGTTAACACATTGGCTTTGTTTTGCAAAAGAAAATTATTTTTTTAGGAAGCAACTGTTTTTGATTTTGCTAGTTGCTTTTGATAAAATCGAATGAACAAATGGATAAAAACAAATAACAATAAAAGAACTATAGGTAGTACAAATTTCATAGCGCCATTTACTGCTTTTGAAGTATTACTATTCAAAGTAAATGTTACCTCTTTAATCGTTTTTTGAAAATTGATTAATTTTAATCGGTTTAACCCTTGAATGTACAACAAGTCTTGTTTGGTTTTGATAACATCATTCAGTTGCGTGTTTTCGTTGTAATACATCAGCTTGTCATTTTTTAATGCGCTTTTTACATTGGCCGAAAACCCATTAAGGACTCCGTTTATTTGTTGAATAATCGTGTCATTTTGTGCGATATCTTGTTTCAAATTTGCCAAACCTACTTGTTGCATCGCGGTAAAATATTCGGATTGATTGAGATAAATCAATAATGGTGTTATTAATTCTTTATCACTTGTAGTCCCATTGGTAACAACCGCTATGGTGTGATAGGTGTAGTTTTTACTTGTAATATTGTCTTCGAGTACTTTTTTTACCTCTCCAACTTCTGCCATTAACTTAATCAACTCAAAGTTTCGCTCTTTATCTTCAATAAATTTATAGACATCAGCTATTGGTTTGATTTCAATTTTTCTTAAATCTTCAGGATGGGATAATCCTATTTCTTTTTGCAAAAAAACGGCATCCCCAGCATTGATTTTAGATTGAATCAAATTGATTTTAGCATACAAATAGTCGACGCTCCCAAAGTTGGGAATCACAGTGATTTCATGAGTATACAACTTATTGTTTTTATCTAGAAATAATCCAAAACCAAAACCAATGAGTAACAATACTGCCTCTATTTTCCATTGGTGTACAAAAAACTGAATGCAATTGAACAACAAGGTATTCAAACGTTCGAAACCCTTCTTTACTTTGGTTGTAATTTGAAATACATCAATTTCTGAATCGCTATGCGAAGGTGTACTCATGCTTTGCTTTATTTACTATTCAAGATTTGTTCTAAAATTTTAATTGTAATCAAATACGTTGGTTTTACCCCTGTTGTTCCTAATCCTCCTGAAGCCAAAGTGCTTCCGGTTTCCAACGGATTATCAGAGGCGTAGTAAGCATAACGCACTTTAACGTCTTTTGGTACACTCTTTCTGATTTTTGATGCCGACTGTATGGCTTTTTGGTAATAGGATCCTTCCATTTCCAGACCTATTACGCCCCAAGTAGACTCGTGGAAAAACTTCAATAAATCTCTATTTTGAAGCGATGTTCCCAAAACGGTAACCATAGGTCCAGCAAACACTGCAATGTCATTTCCTTCGAACATTTCGGCAGTCAATTCGTTTTCAAAGAAATAATTATCGGCGGTTCCTTCGTTGATATGCGCATTCGGAATCATAATATCGCCTTTGCCTCCTTCAAGAATTCCAGCTTTTCCCATAATAGAAACCGATTGTACGTTGAGCAAGGTTTCTTTCTGATAGGGTTTTAATAATTCGTCGATGGTTTCGTAGGCTTGTTCTCCAAAAGCATAATCCATAACGATCAAAACTGGTGCTTTGTCTCCTAATTCTGCCTTTGGAAAAGCGGTTTTGGACCAATCAATTTTGGCCGTATCAAACAATTGCACATCAATATTGGTGCCTGAGGTATCGGGTAAAAATAGCATTCCGTTTTTTCCGGCTACTACTTCTACTTGTTTGCGTAATTCTTTGGCTCCAGAATTGCTCAATTCTTCATAAATCACAAAGTCGTTTTTGTCTTTAAACTTCGATTTGAGTAGCGGAGTGGCAAAAATAGAATTCATCACACTGTGCATGTTCGCACTGATCACGTGAATAGGTCGCTCTAATAATTGGTTTTTCTTCAAAACCTCTTTAATATTATTCGCCCAAATTTCACCATGAATATGGTGCCCCAAACGCTCTCTCAAAATAGGACTAAAAGTGATGGTTCTTTTGTTGTTCTGCACCACCTCGTCAATGGCTAATTTTCCTAACCAATACACCACATGCAAAAAACGATCGGGAGCCGTTTCAGATCCGAATGCATCATAAATATCTAAAACCTCCTCGAAGGTTCTGCCCAAAATATTCGACGCATGCGAAATGGCTTTTTCTTTCTCAATTTGCGTGAGTTTCTTGGTCTGGTTTACTGCTGCTTCTAGTTTGAGCCAATCTCTAGAAACTTCGCCAGCATCATCGAGTAAAACGCGGTCTTTAATTTTATGCGATTCAATAAAAATAAAGGTCAAATGCGTCAAAATATCATAAATATCAGAACGGCCTCGCGTGATTTCCACATTCATTTGCTCCTCATCAATTCGGTAACAATTTCTTCTTCGCTTTGGTGGAACAATAGCTTGAAAATGCGATTTAGAATAGCCTTCATCCGAAGTTAAATTAATAAAGCGACATTCTTCAATGCCTAGCGGAAGTCGTTCAATAACGTACAATAAGCCATTGAGCTCTACTTTTTCATCGGCTATAGTTCCGTAAATTTCTGGGCGTAACGCTAACAACGCTTCACGCAGGGTATCGCCCGAAATTCCCATAGGTTTGTAAAACCCACGGTTGAATAAATGGCGAATGGTAATGTACATTTTTTCTATCGCTGCAGAAGATTCCTGCGCTCTAGATCTGGAGATATGTTTGGTAGTATTCATCATGTTTGTTTTTAATCACTGTTTCAAAGGTAAGTAAAAAGTTTTTTTATGTGGGTTACTCAAAAATTATGAAATTGTGTCTTTCGAGACACTAGTCCAAAATAGCTGCTTTTTCAGTTTCGTTGTAAGACAAAGGTTTTGTTATGATCCCTTAGGTAATACATCCGCTATTTTTCGATCATTACTCAATCGCGGGATTTTGTTTTGCCCACCCAATTTCCCGATAGATTTCATGTACTCTTGAAACCCATTTTTGGCAACTTTGGTGATGACTACTTTTCGCAATACATTTCCAACAATTAAATCGTCATAATAAATATTTTGCTTACGCATGCCTTGGTCTAATGCTGCTGCAAAAGCAACCTCATCTTCTGGTTCATTTTCAAATTCTATGAACCATTCGTGGTAAGGCAAACCTTCTTTCGGTGTGATTTGTGGCGCCACAGTAAATTCATTGATACGAATGTTGGTGCCTTGCATCGCTTCTTGCAAAGCACTTTCAACCTCTTTGCCAATTACATGTTCGCCAAAAGCTGAGATGTAATGTTTGATTCTGCCCGAAACAATAATACGATAAGGTTGTAGTGAAGTAAATTGAACGGTATCTCCAATATTATACCCCCAAAGCCCTGCGTTGGTAGAAATAATTAAAACGTAGTTTACATTCAATTCGACCTCGCCTATGGTGAAGCGTTTTGGGTTTTGGGTGAAAAATTCGTCACTTTTGATGAACTCATAAAAAATACCCGAGTTTAAAAGCAATAACATTCCTTTTTCTTTTTGAGAATCTTGGTAAGCAAAAAATCCTTCGGAAGCGGGAAAGAGTTCAATACTATCCACTTTTCGGCCAATTAAATTTTCAAATTTGGCACGATACGGCTCAAAATTAACCCCTCCATAAATGAATAAATGGAAGTTTTTAAATAATTCTCCAACGGGTTTCTGCGCCTTTTGTTGCAATTTTTCGAAATACATTTGCACCCACGACGGAATTCCAGAAATCACACTCATATCCTCGTGAAACGTTTCCTCCACAATAGCGTTGACTTTGGTTTCCCAGTCTTCGAT
>JBOFUD010000275.1:0-6678 GCA_051652385.1 Flavobacterium sp. | reverse complement strand
TGGGAATGTCCCTTTTTCTATCATTTCTGTTGCTTTTTACAGTAGCAATTATTGTGGTTTTTGAAGTTTTTATTCAGAAATCAAAAATTCAAGATGTTTTTAATGATACTGTCCCCTTTATTCAATTAGGTCGATACGTGTTTTTATCTTTGATGATTTTATTTACAACCTCCATTTTATTGCGATTCGGAATAAAGCAGCAGCATAAACCCAAGTTTATTTCTGTTGGATCAGTATTTACTACCATCTTAATTATGATCTCTTCGTATGGTTTTGGAATTTGGGTGGTTAAATTTTCCAAATACAATGAATTGTACGGTTCTATTGGAACCCTTCTCATCATGATGTTTTATATTTGGATCAATTGCATGTTACTCTTGCTTGGTTTTGAGCTAAATGCAATTATTCAATCACATCGAACTAAATTAAAAACATAAAAAAACGTTGTAGTGATATTATAAATACGACAAACTGTTTTATTTTTGAGGGCAAATGAGCTGCTTTCATTTAATTAATCTTAAAATAAATACATTTATACAAATGAAAAAAATGATTCTTTTAGCGAATATTATCTGTTTGATATTTGTTGCAAACGTACAAAGTCAATCGATAATTGGAAAATGGAAAACAATTGATGATGAAACGGGGAAACCTAAGTCTGTAGTTGAGATTTATGAGAAATCAGGGAAAATTTATGGTAAAATTGTTGATATTCTTGATCCTCAAAAAAAAGATAAATTATGTACTGAGTGTACCGGTGACGAAAAAAACAAACCTGTTTTAGGAATGGTAATCGTTAAAGGACTTAAAAAAGATGCCGATGAATATAATGATGGTAGTATAACCGATCCAGTTACCGGTAAAAAATACAAATGCTTCATCACATTAGAGAGTAAAGATAAATTGAAAGTTAGAGGGTATATCGGTTTTGCTTTAATTGGTCGTACGCAAATTTGGCAGCGAATGAAATAATTTTTTTTCTTTAAAAACGCCCTTGCATCTTGGTTAAATTCAGAAGTTTTCTGAGTTAGATTAGGCTGAAAGGGTGTTTTTTTTATTATTTTTGGACTTTAGATCGCAATAATAATATTTTAAATTGTCGGCAGACAACCTCCTAATCTATGTTTTTCGTTGAAGTAATTTTGCCTTTAGCTTTAGCTAAAACCTTTACCTATCAAGTTTCGGAAACCGAATTTCATTTCATAAAAAAAGGAATGCGATTGGCGGTGCCTTTTGGTAAAAGCAAAATTTACACAGCAATTGCCATCGACTTACATCAAAATGAGCCTTTGTTATATCAAGCCAAAGAAATTCATCAAATATTAGATCATGTGCCGGTGGTTACGGCCATTCAAATTGAGCATTGGTTTTGGATTGCCAATTATTATATGTGCAGCATAGGAGAGGTGTATAAAAACGCCATGCCTAGTGCTTTACTTTTAGAAAGTGAAACAGTGGTAACAGCACAATTGAGCGCTGTAGTAGTAGAAGCCCAACTCTCTGATGACGAATACTTAGTTTATCAAGCCTTGCAGCAGCAAAGTTCTCTTAAAATCAATGATATTGTTGCTATATTGAATAAAAAGAATGTTTTTCCGGTGATTCAAAAATTAATTGATAAAAAAATCCTGATTTTACAAGAAGAAATAGGTGAAAGTTATAAGCCAAAATTAGTGCGTTATGTGCGATTACATGCGCAGTACAATACGCAAGACGGTTTAGTGAATTTGCTTGAAAAACTAAAAAATGCTAACAAACAAAAAGAGATTGTTTTGCACTATTTTCAGTTAAATGCTCAAGAAAAAAAGCCAATACCTATAAAGCAATTATGTGAGTCTGCAAAAGTAAGTTCGACTATCATAAAAGCTTTGATTGATAAAGAGATTTTTGAAGAATATTTTGTTCAGCAGGATCGAGTGGCGTTTAAGGGTGGCGAAAACGAAACCGATTGGAGTTTGAGTGAAGCGCAACAAACAGCTTTTGAAGCCATACAAAATCAATTCCTACAAAAAGAAGTTTGTTTGCTTCATGGGGTTACAGCGAGTGGAAAAACGGAGATTTACATTAAATGGATAGAAACAATTTTAGCCAATGAAAAGCAAGTGTTGTATTTGTTGCCAGAGATTGCTTTGACTACACAATTGGTGACACGATTACGTTTGTATTTTGGTGATAAAGTTGCTGTTTTTCATTCGAAATTCAGCAATAATGAAAGGGTAGAAGTGTGGCAACAAGTAGTGCAGCAGTCTGAAAAAGCTCAAATAGTTATTGGAGCGCGATCAGCTTTGTTTTTGCCTTTTCAAAATTTAGGCGCAATAATAATTGATGAAGAACACGAGCAAACCTTCAAGCAATCCGATCCTGCGCCTCGTTTTCATGCCCGCGATGCGGCAATCGTTTTGGCCAATTATCATAAATGTAAGGTGCTTTTGGGATCTGCCACGCCAAGTATAGAAACGTATTTCAATACACAAACGGCTAAATATGGATTGGTAACTTTGAAAGAGCGATTTGGAAAAGCTCAAATGCCGGTTGTAGAACTGGTAGACATCAAAGACAGTTATTTTCGTAAACGGATGAAAGGCCATTTTAGTGATGCGCTGATTAAAGAGATAAGTACTGCTTTGTCGTTGGGAGAGCAAATCATCTTATTTCAAAACAGAAGAGGTTTTTCACCGGTAATTGAATGTATCACGTGTGGTCATATTCCACAATGTGCACAATGCGATGTGAGTTTGACCTATCATAAATTTAAAAACCAATTGCGGTGCCATTATTGCGGCTATTCGATGGGAAAACCAAGCAGTTGTAATGCTTGTTCCAGCATTGATCTTACCACAAAAGGATTTGGAACAGAACAAATTGAACTAGAGTTACTTTCGTTGTTTCCCGATGCCAAAATTGGTCGTATGGATCAGGATACCACAAGAGGAAAGTACGGTTTTGAAAAAATTATTGACAGTTTTAAAAATCAAGAAATAGACATCTTGGTGGGGACGCAAATGTTGGCCAAAGGTCTTGATTTCGAAAAGGTAAGTTTAGTCGGAATTATGAATGCCGACACTATGTTGTATCATCCTGATTTTAGGGCGTTTGAACGCAGTTTTCAAATGATGACGCAAGTGGCCGGGCGTTCTGGGAGAGCAGAAAAACAAGGTAAAGTGATTATTCAGACGTATAATCCACTGCATAATACGATACAACAAGTGACCCGAAATGATTTTGAGTCGATGTACAAAGAACAATTATATGATAGGCAAATTTATAAGTATCCTCCTTACTATCGATTAATTAAAATCACCTTGAAACATCGCGATTTTGATAAGCTGAAGGAAGGTGCTATGTGGCTCTATCAAGTCATGAGTCAATCCTTGGCTATTCCGGTTTTAGGGCCTGAGGAACCTGCCATTAATAGAATTAGAAATGAATACATACGAACAATTATGATTAAAATTCCTCAAAACAAGACTATCGGAGGAACCAAACAGATGATCTCAAAAATGTTGAATAGTTTTGAAGCAGTAGCGCAATACAGGGCAATCAGGATTGTTGTAAATGTGGATTTTTATTAAGATGTGGTTTAAGAAGTAGCGAGTGCTTTTATAAGGTCTTCTTTTTTATTTCTACTTAAAGGGATTTTGTTCACTCCGATTTCTGCAAATTTACTGTTGAATCGATCAATTTTATCGATGTTTACAATAAAAGACTTGTGCACACGTACGAACTTTTCCTTACTTAAATCGTTTTCAAATGCTTTCATGGTAGAAAGAACTAAATTGCTATCTTCTTCAGTAACCACTCTAACGTAGTCACCATAGGCTTCGATCCACTTGATCTTCGAAACAAAAATCTTTAATTTTTTTAAGTTGCTTTTAATGAAAATGTGATCACCATCGTCTTCTTTGTTTTCTGACTTCAGCAAATGCATGTCGATCGCCCTTTTAACGGAAGCGTTAAATCGTTCGAGAGCAATGGGCTTTTGAAGATAGTCGGTGGCGTCGTAATCGAAAGCTCGCATAGCATATTCAGCTTTGGAGGTAACAAAAATAATTTGAGGTTTAGTTTTTAATCCATCCAAAAAATCAAAACCTGATATTACTGGCATTTCAATGTCCAAAAAAATTAAATCAACAGCATGAATTGACATACAGCTTTTTGCTTCAAGAGCATTAGAAAAATCTCCTATTAATTGCAAATGTTGGTGGTTATTTACTAATTTAGCAATGATCATTCGTTGTATGGAACTATCATCTACAACTACACAGCTTAGTTTCATAATTGAATATTTTGTTGATTTGGTTTAGTAAATATATTTTTTATTCTTATCAAAAACAAATTTGTAACGTACAATTTTGCAGTTAGTCGATTATTGCAGAAAACAGCTTGCAGATTAAAATAAAAACATTACTTTTGCAGCCAATTTAACAAATAAATATATTATTTATGAATCATTATGAAACTGTTTTCATTTTAAATCCCGTTTTATCTGAGGTTCAGGTAAAGGAAACAGTAAGCAAATTTGAAGAATTTCTTACTAGTAGAGGAGCTGAAATGGTATCTAAAGAAGACTGGGGTCTTAAAAAAATGGCCTACGAAATTCAAAACAAAAAAAGTGGTTTTTACCATTTGTTTGAGTACAAAGTAGCTGGAGAGATTCTTTTACCTTTCGAAACTGAATTTAGACGTGATGAACGTGTAATGCGTTTTTTAACTGTAACTTTGGACAAACACGCTATTTCTTGGGCTGAAAGAAGAAGAGCAAAACTTAAATCTACTAAAGCTTAATTATTATGGCAACATTACAACAATCTGCTTCAGGAAAAAAAGACGGAGATATCAGATATCTTACTCCTTTAAACATTGAAATCAACAAAACTAAAAAGTATTGTCGTTTCAAAAAATCAGGTATCAAATATATTGATTATAAAGATGCTGATTTTTTATTGAAATTTGTAAACGAGCAAGGTAAAATTTTACCTCGTCGTTTAACTGGTACTTCTTTGAAATACCAAAGAAAAGTTTCTGTGGCTGTAAAAAGAGCACGTCACTTAGCTTTAATGCCATACGTGGCCGATTTACTAAAATAATACAAACAAAATAGTTGTTGGTTTTCGGTCAAATGAAACCTAACTTCTGCAATTTAAGGACAACAACATGGAACTTATTTTAAGACAAGACGTTCAAAATTTAGGATTTAAAGACGATATCGTAAACGTGAAAAATGGATACGGTCGTAATTTCTTAATTCCTCAGGGATTTGCTCATTTAGCAACCTCTTCAGCAAAAAAAGTATTAGCTGAGAACCTAAAGCAAAGAGCGCACAAAGAAGCTAAAATTGTAGCTGATGCAAAAGCAACTGCTGATGCGTTGAAAGCTTTAGAAATTAAAATTTCGGCAAAAGCAGGTGGTGAAAAATTATTCGGATCTATTACAAATATTGATATTGTTGCTGCTTTAGCTGCTGCGGGTCAAGTAATCGATCGTAAATTTGTTACTAGTGGTATCGTTAAACGTACAGGTAAATATTTTGCCAGCGTACGTTTACATAGAGATGTCATTGTAGAATTACCTTATGAAATTGTGGCTGAGAAAGCATAACTTTATTAAATTGTTAATAAAATGTAAAAAACCACTCGTCAGAGTGGTTTTTTTTTATCTATTTTTGTGAAAAATTTAACAAACACAACTTAGATGAAAAAAATTATTACTCTTGTTTTTCTTTTATTTGGTTTACAAGCCATTATGAGTCAAACTACAACTTCTAGCATTAAAGGGGTTGTAAGAAATGGAAAGTTAGAAGCGCTTTCCGAAGCAACAATTCTTGCGGTACATACACCTTCTGGAACAAAGTACACCGCAGTGTCGAATCAAGATGGTCGTTTTAATTTGTTCAATGTGCGAATTGGAGGACCTTACGTTATTACTGTTAGTTTTTTGGGAAACCAAAAGAAAACAATTAATGATGTTTATCTTGAGTTAGGGAAAGCATCTTTTTTTGAATTTATTTTGGAAGATGAGAGTCAAAAGTTAGAGGAAGTTAAAGTCATTTCTAGAAGCAAGGTTTTTGCAAGCAATAGAACAGGAGCTGAAACAACTATTGGAAGAAAAGAATTAACGACTTTGCCTTCAATTTCTCGTTCCGCTGAAGATTTTACTCGCTTGGAGCCTTCTGCCAGTGGCGGATCATTTGGAGGACGTAATGATCAATACAATAGTTACTCTTTGAATGGTGCCGTGTTTAACAACCCATTCGGTCTGGATGCAGCGACTCCTGGAGGACAAACTGGTTCGCAGCCAATTTCGCTTGATGCTATTGAGCAAATTCAAGTAGCTACCGCTCCCTACGACGTTACGTTGTCTGGTTTTACTGGAGCTTCTGTCAATGCCGTTACTAAGTCAGGTACTAATGAATTTCATGGAACTGCCTACGGGTATTTTCGTAATGATGCCATGACGGGCGATAAAGTGAGAGGACAAAAAATTGTAGTTCCTAACTTAGAGCAAACGCAAGCAGGATTTAGTTTTGGTGGGCCAATCATCAAAAATAAACTTTTCTTTTTTGCAAATTTTGAATTAGATAAAAGAAGCGATTCTGGTTCAAATGTTGTTGCAAATAATGGAGATGGTATTACGGGTGTAAACGAGTCTAGAGTTCTAGAGAGTGATTTGATTAATGTA
>JBOFUD010000274.1:0-3908 GCA_051652385.1 Flavobacterium sp. | reverse complement strand
AGAGTAATTTCTAAAACATCGGTTTTTTGAATAAAGAATAATTTCAAAGTCCTATCGAAGCGTACTTTTTAGACTATCTTTTGTAGTCGCTACAGCATCAACTGTTGGAACCAAAAGCACATTCGGAATACTTTGTTGTCTTTTTTTGATCTTTTTCATAATTACAACTGCATCGTTCAGGACAAACGGAGTGGGCATCATCCAATTCCTTCTGGGTTGAATATTGAAAAGTGGATTTTCCATCAAATCAAAAGAAGATTCGAGCAATTCCATATCGATTACCGCAGACGCGTTAATATTAAAATCCAAGATTAAAGGCGCATTATCTACAACATAATACGTTACTAATTTCTTGCCTTTACGCTCTAAAACCGAACTAGTGTCGCTTAAATTTTTAGCACCATTGGCTCGAAAATTATAAAAAGTCATATCTTCATTGGCAAAAATATCATAGCGATTAACTTTTCGATTCGGACTTATTTTTAGTTGAATATGGCGCATATTTCCAGCAATACTATCTTTTAGAAACAAAATTGTAGGATTTGGCACGGCTACTACAGCTGTTGTTGCAGCATATGTAAAACCTGAATTATATTTGCTAAACAAGGCCATATTGTTCAGAGGTCTAGCACTTTTTGGATTGGAACCCAAATACGTTTTGGTCCATTGATCTAAATTAACATCGTAGGTTACCCAAAAAGCTTGGTTTGCATCCGCATTATACAAATACAATAAACTATTTGATTTTGCTTTTCCGGGTTCATAACCAGAATTATAATGCCCTTTGGCAAAAAAGAACAACGAGAGTACAAACAGCCCTAAAGCCCAACTACCTTTGCGAGTGAAGGCACCAAAAATTGGTAATAACAGTCCAAAAGTGAGTACGGTTAGAATCGCGCTACCAAATAAGATTTTCAATCCCAACCCAACCGGAAACATTTGAATAAAGGGCGCCAAAAGCAAGACCGCCGGTAAGCCACAAAACAAATTGAGTTTCCAATTGGAGCGTTGCGTCAAGACAAAAGCGCCAAAAGCAATCAATCCGAAATAAACCGGAATAATTAAAAATCCAGCCCCCAAAAGAGAATTCGCAAGAAACAAATTGATTACAATCCAAACCAACAACACCATGACATAATGATTCATGGTAACTTTTTTGGTCGAAAACCACTGATACATCATAAAACAAATGGACCAGCTCAATACTACAAAAGCTACGATATAATCATGACCATTGTAGGTAAATCCGTTGAGTAAATCATTGTATTGCGGATAAGCCCAAAGTAAGCCTTTCCATCCAAAATACGTCAATCCCCCTGCCAATATCAAAGCACCAAATAGCGGAATCAATCCTTTGAATAATTCCTTAAAAGTAAAAATACGTTTGGCTTTACCTATAAAAAGAAAAAATACAAAAAACACAATCGCAACAATTGTCATAGGTAACACCCACGAAAATGGGTAGCTAATAAAAGTAAACGGAAGTGTAAAATACACCTCATCTTCAACAGCGTGCACCGCGTCTAGATTAGCATTGGCAAAGTAAGCCAACAAAGGCATAAGGTAACTCCCTTGATGTGCCAAGGTATTTTTATCCAAATGTTGCGCATCGTCTTGCTGGGTGTGGTAATTGTAATGACTGTCAATAAACGCAAAATTCAATCCCTGAATATTGCCTTTTTCTCTAAAAATAGTTAAGTCGGTGTCGTTGGGTAACATTTTGTAAATACTGTACATCAACGAATTCGAAACCGGATATGCAACTCCCGCTTTTGAAAATTCGTTCACTAAACCGGCATTTCCTTTATTGGTTTCCATCAACATATAACTTGGTCCTGATGAGCCTCGTGCTTCAAAATTAAGCGCCAAACCCACTTCTTTTGCCCAAGGATGTTGGGTTACAAACAAGGCAGCACCGTTTAACCCCAATTCTTCTGCGTCCGAAAACACGATAATGATGTCATTTTTAGGTTGTTTTTTAGACTGCAAAAAAGCACGAACTCCTTCCAAAATCGTGGCCACCCCCGAAGCATCATCGCTGGCACCATGCGAAAACGAATGGGGCGCGCTATCATAATGCGAAAGCAACAACAAGGCTTTTTGCGAATTCGTTCCTTTAATTCGGCCAATAATATTTTTAGCTTTTACCAAAGTACCACCATCGCTCATGGTAAAACCTTCTTGTACTTGGGTAGCAATTCCCATCGACTTTAACTGCTGCACCAGCAACTTCGCTACCACCTCGTGATTGGCAGAACCCACATAATGTGGCTCTTGCGTCAGCTTTTCAACGGTTTTAAAAGCCCGTTTGGTCGAGAAAGACTGCTGTGATTGATCTTCATAATCGATAGTTTGAGGCATTTGCAGGAAGTATGCAACCGCCATAACGAGCAACAGCACAAAAACCGAAAACAAAGAAGTGTATTTTTTCATAACGATGGGGATGTGGTCTTTAAATATCTTTTTTAACCAACATATAGTAGTCATTTTCCAACAACATATACCCTTGGTCGTACAGAAAATAGTAGGTATTTCCTGTTTTAGTGCGCAATATAGAAGTAAAAAAATCAAAATCAAAACCCTTACTCATCAACTTGGCACGGGTGGTTTTACTTTTGCCTTCTACATTTATTTCTAACAAAATTCGGTAATTTTTACGCAATTTATTGTTAATATTTCGCATATAATTTGTACTGTCCTTGTTGATTTTGTTATTATACGCATTACGGCAGCTATCACTACAAAATTTCTTATCCTCGCGTCCCACAATTTTCTCATTACATTCTAGGCAATTTTTCATGTCATTTTTACTTTAGATGCTACTTTATTTTTGAAGCCCAGCAATAGGCATTATTAGCAAACAGAATTCCTGCTGTCCTTCCTATCTTTTTTGGCCCGAAAAAAAAGGTCCAAAAAAGGATATTCCCTCCCATCAGGGCTAGATGGGAGACAGGGGTATGTGTTTTATTACTATTTGTTTTCTCAATTTATTTCACCGTTACTAGCTCCCCTCTTGAAATCGAAGATTCAACGACTCCAAAATAAATATCATAAGGAGTTAGAGGGGCTAGGGGTGTGTTTTTGTTTTTACAAATTATTCTTTTAATCCAAGAAAAAAACCTTGTTACTCTTTAACCCCGATAGGAGCGGCATCCTTTTTATAGTGGTCTAGTTTGCAAAACTAGACCACTATAAAAAGATATAGCGGATAGCGGGACGAGGTTTCCTGAAATGCCTTTTGTGCCTGTTTCCAAATCATCTTTTGCGCTACTTCTCTGCGTTTTTTAAATTATTTATTTCGTACAAATCGGTTCTTCGGTCTTTGAGGATGCGCACGCTGCCGTGTTCGTGCAGCTCTTTGAGGAGGTCCAAATCGACATCGACTATGAGCGTCATTTCGGTATTGGGTGTGGCTTCGGCTTTGATGCCGTTGCTTGGAAACGCAAAATCCGAGGGCGTAAACACGGCCGATTGCGCATACTGAATGTCCATGTTGTTGACTTTGGGCAAATTGCCCACACAACCCGCTATGGCTACGTAGCATTCGTTTTCGATGGCGCGTGCTTGCGAGCAATGTTTGACGCGAGTGTAGGCGTTTTGGGTGTCGGTCAGGAAGGGCACGAACAAAATATTCATGCCTTCATCGGACATCAATCGGGACAATTCTGGGAATTCGACATCGTAGCAAAGCATGATGCCTATTTTTCCGCAATCGGTGTCAAAGGTTTTAATTTCGGAGCCACCTTTCATGCCCCAATGTTGGACCTCGTTGGGCGTGACATGAATTTTGGCATACATTTCAGAAGTACCGTCGCGTTTGCACAAAAACCCAACGTTATATAAATTTCCGCCCTCTAAATACGGCATGCTTCCGCTAATAATGTTGATGTTGTACGAAATGGCAAACT
>JBOFUD010000273.1:0-10856 GCA_051652385.1 Flavobacterium sp. | reverse complement strand
TATCTCTATTTTAAATAATTCAAAACATTGGATTCTATGCGTTGGTTGATGTCAGTGATATCGGCTTTCACGAACTTTTCGCCAAGGATATTTTCGTATAATTCGATATAGCGATCCGACACTGTTTCAATATATTCCTCCGTCATTTCTGGAATTAGTTGGCCTTCTTTTCCTTGAAAACCGTTTTCAATTAACCAACGACGTACAAATTCTTTGGACAATTGTTTTTGCTCTTCCCCATTATTTTGACGTTCTTGGTAGCCTTCAGCATAAAAATATCGAGAAGAATCTGGTGTATGAATTTCGTCGATCAAAACAATTTGTCCCTCTTTGGTTTTCCCAAATTCATATTTGGTATCTACCAAAATCAAACCGCGACTGGCGGCAATTTCGGTTCCTCTTTGGAACAAAGCGCGGGTATACTTTTCTAATACAAGATAATCTTCCTCGGTCACTATACCGTTTATCAAAATAGCTTCTCTTGAAATGTCGGCATCATGTTCTCCATTATCCGCTTTGGTAGTAGGGGTAATTATTGGCTCCGGAAATTTATCATTTTCCTTTAAGCCTTCTACCATAGAAACGCCACAAATTTCTCTTTTACCGGCAGCATATTCACGAGCCGCATGTCCTGAAAGATAGCCACGAATAACCATTTCTACTTTGAAAGGCGTACATAAATGTCCCACTGCCACACTTGGATCTGGTGTTGCTATCAACCAATTGGGCACAATATCCTTAGTTAATTCCATGAATTTGGTGGCAATTTGATTCAGAATTTGCCCTTTGTATGGAATTCCTTTCGGTAACACTACATCAAAAGCAGATAGTCTATCCGTAGCCACCATCACTAAAAGATCATCGTTAATATTGTACACCTCCCGAACTTTGCCTCGGTAAACAGATTTTTGATTCGGAAAATTAAAATTGGTAGTGGTAATGGTTGTACTCATTGTGTTGTATGTTGTGTGTTTTTTTTAAGAACGCAAATTTAAAACTATTTCTAGGAGCAAGCAAAGAAAACCTTGGGTATAATCTACTTCCTCTCTTTTTTTCCGATAGTCGATTCGAACAATTGCAAAATTCTGCTGTATTCGTCTATCCAGGAATAGGTTTCTCTAAAACCATGAGCTTCTACTGGAAAAGAAGCAAGGCTCCAATTTTTTTTACCCAACTCAATAAATCGTTGCGAAAGGCGCACAATATCTTTGTATTCTACATTATCATCGACCATGCCGTGAAGCATTAACAAATTGCCTTCTAATTTATCGGCGTAATAAATAGGTGAACTTTTTTGAAAAGCAATAGGGTCTGTTTCAGGAAAATTTAAAATATTTCCAGTATAGCCATGATTGTAATGTGCCCAATCTGTTACCGATCGTAAAGCAGCGCCAGCAGCAAACTCTTTGGGTGCCGTTAGCATCGCCATCAAGGTAATAAAGCCCCCATAAGATCCGCCATACATCCCAACTCTATCAGGATCAACACCGTATTTATCCACCAATAGTTTTTTTCCATCTAGCTGATCCGAAAGGTCTTTTCCTCCCATGAACCGGTAAATTCCTGTTCGCACGTCTCTACCGTAGCCATCGCTTCCTCTGTAATCGATATCCAAAACGGTATAGCCCAAATCGGTTAACAAATTATGAAACATGTATTCTCTGTGATAACTGCTCCAATAATTGTGGGCGTTTTGCAAATAACCCGCGCCGTGCACAAAAATGACCGCAGCGGCATTGGATTTGGCGGCTTCAGGTTGGTACACCCTTGCGTAAACGTTCGTGCCGTCTTGTGCTTTAAAAGTAATCACTTCTGGTTTTCTCCAGTTGTAGCTTTTGAACGCTTCAGAAGTAGAATTTGTAATTGGGCTAATTTTTGCGTTTTTTGCATTGGGAGCCACGTACAATTCCCAAGGTTTGTCTTTATAAGAATAACGAACTACCAGTGTCGTTTCATCAGGTGACAGGCTAACTTCATGTGCTCCATCAGCGGTTAAGATTGGTTGCAGCACCGTATCCTTAACATTCAATTTATAAAATTCTCGATTTCCTGGATGTGTGGTATTGGTGGATAGATAGAATGTCTTCTTGTCTTTTGACAAGGTTACGTCCCGAACCTCCCATTTGCCGCTAGTCCATTGGGTTTTCTTTTTTGTTTTTAAATTATAGGTATACAGATGAGAAAAACCCGTCGCTTCCGATTGAAAATAAAGGGTTTCATTATCATACAAGAAGCCTAAATTCCCCGAGCTAAAGGAATAGGATGGAATTCCGGGTCCGCCAATCCAAGCCTCGTCATGTTGATGCTCTATTTCTTCGAAAGTCCCCTTTTCTAAATTGAGATTCACCAACCATCGCTCTTTGTTATCTTGACTTCTAATTTCTACCACAGCATAAGTTCCTGTTTCGTTGTAAACGGGATCTTGAGCAACAATTAATTTATCTTCTTTCTCTTTCTTTTTTAGATTATCATACAAAGCATAATATTCCGGCTGTTCATTGATCTTTGATAATTTTGAAAAATCAATCATGTACACCGTGTCTTTGGCAACATTATAAATTCCCATTTTAGACTGTACTAGGTTTTTGACAGACACTTTTTCTTTGGTATCTGGCGATTGGTTGTATCCATCAGCGGTGATAAAAACTTCCATTTTTTCACTTTTATTTTTCGCTTCTTCGGTGAGTCGAAACGTTGCGAATTTGCCGTTTGGATTCATTTTAAAAGCCTCCAAATTCCCCTCGCCATAAGCATATTCTTTTGGGAAATCAGATTTAATGGCTTTGGCTCGATCCGCGTTCCATTTCTTTTTGGCTTCTTGGTCTCTGATGAATTGGAACAACTCCGTTTGTTGGGATTTCAGAAACGATTTTTCCTCTTCTTTTTTGGGTTTTGAAGGTCCTTTTTTGAAATTAGTCACTTGAAACAACGTTCCCGCATTGGTGTCAAACTGCATTATGTTTCCATTTTGTTCAAAAAACAATACCCCTTCTCTACTTCCTAACTCCAAATTGGCAATAGATGCCGTGCTGGCGTAGTGTTTTTTGGTTGTTTTATCTTTTAAGGAATAAGAGAAAATAGCGCCTTTATGGCTATAATATGCGATTGTGCCACTCTTATTCCATTTGAAAGTATGCCGAGAAAAAACCGCTTCTTCGGGAGAGGCTAGTGTTGGCGCGCTGGCTCCTTTTTGCCAAAAATAGGTACTTGACCCCCATTCTTTTTTGGGATTCCACTCAAAAAACACTTTTTGTCCGTCAACTGACCAACGGGGATTTTCGGGTGGCCAACCGATAAAATCATTTCCTTTCATGATTTCTTCTAGTGGTAAGGATTGGGCTTGAACAAAAAAGGTGGTTAAAAAACCAAGTACTAAAAGGGTATTTTTCATCATTCTGATTAGGGTTTATGCGAAATTTTGGTTTATTGTAAAAAGTGTCGTTTCAAATATTTAGCAACGGCATTGTCATTATTAGAAGCGATAACTTCCAGGTGCTTCAGTTTCTGCTTCAAGGTGTCGGGAGCATTTTCCATGATGAGACCTTTGGCTGCGGCATGCAGCATTTTTTCATCGTTGAATCCATCTCCAAAAGCGATGGCATTGTCAAAAGATAAGCCTTCTCTTTTTAATATGTTTCCAATCGCAACGCTTTTATCCACCGACTTATCCATAAATTCCAAGCAAAAAGGCAAGCTAAAAGCGTGCGAAAGATAATCCGAATGTGTTTCAATAATCTTATCTTTTAGTGTCACCAATATTTCATGGTCGTCATGGGTAAAAAATAGCTTGATGGCACTAAAATCAACTACTTCCTTAAAATCAACCACACGGGGTGGATAAGACAAATCCTTTTGAAAACTAGTAATTTTTTTATTAGTTTTGGAAGTCCACCATTCTTTTTCTTTAAACAAAACTGCTGTGATGGTGGGATCTATTTCTAATTCAAAAACCGTTTGCACTACTTGGCTTTCGATATCATGCGAAAAAAGCAACTCACCCAATGGGCAATGAATTCTAGCTCCATTGGAAGTAACGAGATAAAAGGGAATCTCAATCTCTTTTAGAATTGCTATAGCATCCAAATGATGTCTGCCAGTGGCTATGATGATGGTAAATCCTTCTTTATACAAATCCGAAAAAACGTTTTTCGTAAAGGGTGTAATTTGGTGCCTTGCGTTTAATAAAGTCCCATCTAAATCAGAAACGATTACTTTAATTAGCAACTCTTCTTTCTTATCGCTATTTCCTATACTCATTCTTTGGTATTTAAAACATAAAGCGAAAAGAAAAACCTTGAGGCTTACTCTTTTCGCTACATTAACTATATTATCAACTAATTAATCGTTATTCTCAATTTGCTTGTAGGCGTCTATTACTTTTTTGACCAAACGGTGGCGTACAATATCTTTATCATCCAAATAAATAATGCCGATCCCTTCAATATCTTTCAATACCAACAAGGCTTCTTTGAGTCCAGATATGGTGCGTCTTGGCAAATCGACTTGCCCGGGATCGCCGGTAATCATGAACTTGGCCGATTTCCCCATACGCGTTAGGAACATTTTCATTTGAGAATGGGTGGTGTTTTGGGCTTCATCCAAAATCACAAAAGCATGATCGAGTGTTCTTCCGCGCATGAAGGCAAGCGGGGCAATTTGAATCACACCTTTGGTAATCAGATCCTCGAGTTTTTCGTTGGGAATCATATCGCGTAACGCATCGTAGAGCGGTTGCATGTAAGGATCCAACTTTTCTTTCATATCTCCGGGTAAAAAACCCAAATTCTCTCCCGCTTCGACTGCAGGACGGGTAAGGATGATTTTTTTGACTTGTTTTTCTTTCAGTGCCTTTACTGCCAGAGCAACCCCTGTATAGGTTTTTCCTGTACCGGCAGGACCAACCGCAAAAACCATATCATTTTTATTGATAGTATCGACCAACAGTTGCTGGTTGGGCGTCATGGCTTTGATGATTTTACCTCCTACACCGTGCACTAATATTTTATCGTAATCAAGTGTTTTTCGATTGTCTTGCGCATCATTCATAATCACTCTTTCGATCACATTTAGGTCGATATTGTTGTACCTGGTAAAATGCAACATCAATCTTTCAAATTGTTTCTCAAATTCGTCTAGGACTTCCTTTTCTCCAAAAGCCTTTAATGTGGATCCCCTTGCGACAATTTTTAACTTCGGATAATATTTTTTAATCATTTCAAGATGAGCATCTTGAGCGCCCCAAAAATCTTTTGGAGCAATATCTACAAGTTCGATGGTTCTTTCGTTCAAAATGGAGTCGTTTAAATTAAAAAATAAAATCTTAAATTAGTAGCTTTGCAACACTCAAATTTAAGCAAATTAGCTTTAGATAGCCCTAAATAGTTATAAACAAAAATATGTCAATAATTACCCTTACTACCGACTTCGGATTAAAAGACCACTTTGTTGGTGCGCTGAAAGGTAAGATATTGACGACGAATCCCGATGCTGTTCTTATTGACATTTCGCATGATATTGATCCTTTTAATAGCATAGAAGCCAGTTATATTCTTGGTGCGGCTTACAGCAGTTTTCCTAAAGGAACCGTTCATATAATTGGAGTAGATATCGAATTCAACAAAGAGAATCAGCATCTTGCCATGGAGTGGAATGATCATTTTTTTGTGGCGGCAGACAATGGAATATTGAGCATGCTTTGTCATAAAATAGTACCCAAAAAAATAGTTTCTATCAACATTCACGATCGGTTACATCATGGCGCTACCGATTTGGATGTGTTTGTGCAAGTGGCGTGCCATTTGGCCAAAGGAGGTTTATTGAACGTTATTGGAAAAGAAATTTCATCCATCAAAGAGGTTACGGAAATGCAGGTAAGCTTAAATGAGCAAGGCACGCAATTAAAAGGCTCGGTGCTGTACATCGATCATTATGGCAATGTGGTGACCAATATCACCAAGCATCAATTTGCGGAGGCCGCTAAAGGTCGTTCTTTTGAAATTTTATTAAAATCGAAAAGCATCAAGTCCATTTTACCCAATTATTCAGCGATTACCGCTTCGAATCAATTTCCCTCAAAATATTATGAAGGTACTAAATTGGCCTTGTTCAACGATGCAGGCTATTTGGAAATTGCTGTTTATCGTAGCAACCCCAACAAAACGGGATCGGCCCACAGTTTATTGGGATTGAATTACCGTGACACCATTACCATTGAATTTTCATAAATCCATCACTCTTGTCAAAAGCTTAAAATACCAAAGAAAATGTTTGTACGCATCGTAAAATTAAGTTTCCATCCTGAACATAGCAACGCTTTTTTAGCCCATTTTGAATTGATGAAGACTCACATTCGGAATGCACCTGGCAATTGTTTATTGGAATTGTATCGGGACAAAACCGATGAAAATCTATTTTTCACCTACAGCTATTGGGAAACAGAAGCCGATTTGGAAAACTACCGACAATCCGCCTTATTTCATGAAGTTTGGACCTTTACCAAAAAACTATTCAATGCAAAACCTGAAGCATGGAGCGTAGACAAGTTGGTGCGTTTGACCTGAGATTTTGACCCTATTGTAAACACTATCACACCCTTCAAAATAAAAATACAAAAATGAAATCAATCGTATTAAGAGAAATACAATCCTTTTTTGGTTCGCCTGTTGGCTATTTGGTCATCGCCTTGTTTTTGCTTGTTAATGGCGTATTTCTTTGGATTTTTGAGGGCGATTATAACCTGCTTACCTCTGGCTTTGCAGATCTGACGCCCTTTTTTACCTTGGCTCCTTGGATTCTTCTCTTTTTGATTCCCGCTGTAACCATGCGCAGTTTTTCAGATGAAAAAAAACAGGGCACCTTGGAATTATTACTAACCAAACCTTTGTCTATTTGGGAAATCGCTGCTGGAAAATTTTTAGGATCCCTCCTACTGATTGTGATTGCTGTCCTCCCCACTTTTCTTTATGTTTATATTCTTTCAAGCCTAGGTTTACCTGAAGGCAACATTGACATGGGGAGTACGCTAGGTTCCTATTTCGGCTTGTTTTTCCTAATTTGTGGTTACACCTCCATTGGTATCTATACCTCTACCCTCGCTGAAAATCAAATTGTTGCTTTTATCATCGCTGTTTTTTTATGTTTTACAGTCTATTTTGGTTTTGATGGCATCGCCGGTGTTTTTCCTACTTGGAGCCCTTTCATCACGGTTTTCGGTATGCAAGACCATTTCAAGAGCATGAGTCGTGGGGTTTTGGACACCCGAGACCTACTCTATTTTGCCAGCATCACTATTTTATTTCTTTCGTTTACCGTATATAACCTAAAATCAATTAAGGCGTAATGAAGATTTTCAAAAACAACCACGTTCGTCCGCTGCTTTATACTGTCGCTATCCTCGTGGCAGTGCAGGTAGTAGGCTCCTTTTTCTTTTACCGATTGGATTTGACCCAAGATCACCGGTATACACTCTCGTCCACTTCACTGAACATATTGAAAAAGGTAGAAAATCCGATGTCGATTAAAGTGTACATGCAGGGAGAATTGCCCGCCGAATTCAAGCGTTTACAGCAAGAAACCAAACAAATTTTAGAAGAATTTCAGGCCTATAATAGCCGGTTAGTGGTTGAATTTGTTGATCCCATGGAAAATCCAGATGAAAGTATGGCGCTCATTAAAGATTTATACAAAAGAGGATTGACCCCCGTAAACATTACTGTTGACGACAAAGGAAAACAATCCCAAGCGATGGTTTTTCCGTGGGCCATTGCCACGTATGATGACAAAGAAGTAGCGATTCCGTTACTTAAAAATCAGATGGGAACTTCCACCACCCAAAAAGTGATTGGTTCGGTACAACATTTGGAGTATTCCTTTTCAGAAGCCTTTGACAAAATCACCAAAGCCAAACAGAAAAAAGTAGCCATTATAAAAGGCAATGGAGAATTGCGAGAAAATACAATTGCCAAATTTTTATTGCAAGTACGAGATCGCTATTACATTGCCCCTTTCACTTTAGACTCGGTAGCTCAGAACCCGATTAAAAGTTTACAACTGCTCAACGAATACGATTTGGCCGTAATTGCCAAACCCACCGAAGCCTTTAGCGAAAGCGAAAAACAAGTATTAGATCAATATTTGATGCAAGGCGGCAAAACCATTTGGCTCGTGGACCAGGTAGTGGCCGAAATGGATAGTTTGTACCATCCCTCAGGAGCTAGCATGGCGTTTCCAAGAGATTTGAACGTTAACGATCTATTTTTTAAATACGGTATTCGCCTCAATCCCGATCTGGTGAAAGATGAGCAGGGGACGCCGATTCAACTGGCCTCTGGTGCCCCAGGAAGTGCTACTCGTTTTCAACAATTTAACTGGAAATTTGCACCCTTGCTCACCCCAACGAGCTCGCATCCCATTGTTAAAAACTTAGGCGGGATTAAATTCGATTTCGCCAATTCGATTGACACGCTAAAAAACGGAGTAAAGAAAACCGTTTTGTTGCAATCGTCTCCTTATTCGAAACGAATTGGTACTCCTACGGCAATTAATTTATCCCTGGTTTCAGAAACAGCAAGTCCATCCGATTATCCCGGCACAGGAGGAATTCCAGTAGCTGTTTTGCTCGAGGGTTCCTTTTCTTCTGCCTTTGAAAATAGAGTAAAAGCCTTTGAACAGCCCTATTTTAAAAACGTTAGTATCCCCACAAAAATGATCGTTGTTTCCGATGGCGATATTGTACGCAATCAATTGGATAAAGAGCAAATGCCCGTTGAATTAGGATACGATCAGCGCAGCGGAAACTTGTACGACAACAAAGATTTCTTAATGAATAGCGTTAATTATTTGCTAGATGACACTGGACTTATTAACATTCGAAGCAAAGATTTTGACCTCCCGCTCTTAGACAAAGAAAAAGTCTACACACATTACACTAGTATTCAAATCCTAACAATCGGGCTTCCAATACTAATTCTGGCCCTATTTGGCCTCCTTTTCACGTATCTTCGTTTACGAAAATACGCCCGATAAGTGTTAATAAAAAAAATGTAAATGTAAAACTAGATTGCGATATATTTGTAGTCTGGTATTTTCGCCGCGATTAATGGAGCATCCAAATAAAATAAAACAATACAGATGAAATTTATAGTATCGAGTTCGTACTTATTAAAACAATTGCAAGTATTAGGCAATGTAATTAACAGCAACAACACGCTGCCCATTTTAGATAATTTTTTATTTGAATTAGATAACAATCAACTGACGGTTTCTGCCTCTGATTTAGAGACAACGATGTCGTCCACGTTATCTATTGACTCTTCTAGCATCGGTAGCGTTGCGGTACCAGCAAAATTACTTTTAGAAATCTTAAAAACCTTTCCTGAACAACCGTTAACTTTTACTGTTGAGGACAACAATACCATTGAAATTAGTTCAAATTCCGGAAAATATGCCTTAGCCTACGCTTCTGGTGACGAATTTCCGAAGGCAGTGCATTTGGACGAACCTTCGGTAACATTGGTTCCAGCAGATGTTTTGGCCACGGCGATCAGTAAAACAATTTTTGCTGCGGGTAATGATGATTTACGTCCGGTGATGTCCGGTGTGTTCTTTCAATTTTCTCCAGAAGGGTTGATCTTTGTCGCTACTGATGCTCATAAATTAGTGAAATATGCGCGAACCGATGTAGTCGCTTCCGAAGTAGCTGATTTTATTATGCCTAAAAAACCATTGACTATTTTAAAAAATATTTTGGCTACCTCAGATGCCGAAGTAAAAATAGAGTACAATGACAGTAATGCTACTTTCTCCTTTGACAACTACAACTTATTGTGTCGCTTGATCGATGGAAAATACCCTAACTATGAAGCCGTTATTCCAAAAGAAAACCCCAATAAATTAGTCATCGACCGAAGCTTGTTTTTAAGCTCTGTGCGTCGTGTAGCCATTTTTTCTAATAAAACTACGCACCAGATTCGATTGAAAATTGCGGGTGCTGAGTTGAATGTTTCTGCTGAAGATATTGATTATTCCAATAAAGCAGAAGAGCGTTTGACATGTGATTACCAAGGAGACGATATGCAAATAGGCTACAACTCAAGATTCTTAACGGAAATGTTGACCAACCTACAATCCGATATGATTATGCTGGAAATGTCATTGCCGAACCGTGCTGGAATTTTGACTCCAGTTGACGGTCTAGAAGTTGGCGAAACTGTGACCATGCTGGTGATGCCTGTCATGTTGAATAGCTAATAAAACGTTTTTTTTACTAGTTACCAAAACCACAGCTCGTTATCAAGATCCGTACCAACGGATTGAAATCCGTTGCATTCATGCTTCGCGACCAACGGATTAAAATCCGTTGTATTCATGCCTTTCGACCAACGGATTGAAATCCGTTGCTACAATATGGGCCGTTCCTACGGAACTATTGGGGAAATCAATATCTAAATAGTAAATGGTAAAAAATGAGAGGTATTCATGTCATGTGTTCAATGGGTAAATCCGTTGTATTCATGCCTCTCGACCAACGGATTAAAATCCGTTGCTGCAATATAATCCGTTCCTACGGAACTATTGGGGGAAATTGACATTTATATTGGGTAATAGATGAGAATTCGGTGCGTTCATGTCGTGTGGACAATAGGTGGAAATACGTTGTATTCATGATAATCTTCCAACGGATAGAAATATGTTGCATTCAATTCGCATGTTCAACGTATTGAAATACGTTGCATTTACGCCCCGCGTTCAACGGATTAAAATACGTTGCATTCCTGCTTTGCGACCAACGGATTGAAATACGTTGCTACAATATAATCCGTTCCTACGGAACTATTGGGGGAAATTGACATTTATAT
>JBOFUD010000272.1:0-2951 GCA_051652385.1 Flavobacterium sp. | reverse complement strand
GGTTCTTCTACGAATACTTCTCTTTCAATCGGTGCTCCTTTTGGAATGGATCCAAAATAGCGTTCGATCCATTTTTTGGCCTCTTCTTTTTTGAAATCGCCGGCTACTACCAAAACGGCATTGTTTGGAATGTAGAATTTTTTGTTGAAAGCCTGGAATTCCTCCAAAGTAGCCGCGTCAAGATGTTCCATTGAGCCAATAGTCGCCCAACGATACGGGTGTTTTTTGAAAATATTTTCTTTTACTACGGCTTGAAATCTTCCGTAAGGTTGGTTGTCCATGCGGGTTCTTTTTTCCTCTTTCACCACCTCGTTTTGTGTGTCTACACCAATTTTATTGATGACGGGGTGCAATAATCTTTCGGATTCCATCCAAAGGGCTAATTCTAAATTGTTTGATGGAAACACTTCATAATAATACGTTCTGTCATCGGAAGTATTGGCGTTGTTGACGCCGCCGTTGGAAGTTACAATTTTAAACCATTCGCCACGTTTGATGTTTTGCGTTCCTTCGAATAATAAATGTTCAAAAAAGTGCGCAAAACCGGTGCGATCGGGTCTTTCATCTTTAGATCCCACGTGGTACATCACCGAGGTAATGACAACAGGGGCAGAGGGGTCGTGGTGCAAAATCACGTGCATTCCGTTATTTAAATCAAATTCTTCAAAAGCTACTTTTTGAGCAGAGGCCACACCTCCAAGCATCAATACGCTACTTAATGCCATTATTGTTTTTTTCATAAGGTTAATGATAGTTTTTTTTATTAGATAGTTACAGAGAGGATTTGTTACATCAAATGTACTTTATTTTCGATGTCATTGTAAAAAAAAACTTCTGTTTTGTATTGTTTAACAGTTGTTTGTCTCGAGGTAATTCGTTTGATTTTAAGGTAATGAATAGGCTGTTATTTTTTTTTGAAGTTTAAATTGCAGAATTAATTTTAAGTTGTATATTTGCAACCTTAAAAATCAATAAATCAATTTGGTATGTATGCAATCGTAGAGATAGCAGGGCAACAATTTAAAGTAAGCAAAGACTTAAAGGTTTATGTTCACCGTTTGACTAATGAAGAAGGTTCAAAAGTATCTTTTGACAAAGTTCTTTTATTAGATGATAACGGAAACGTAACTTTAGGCGCCCCAGCTATAGAAGGTGCTTCTGTAGAAGCTAAAGTGTTACAACACTTAAAAGGAGATAAAGTTATCATTTTCAAAAAGAAAAGAAGAAAAGGATACAAAAAGAGAAATGGTCACAGACAATATCTTACTCAAATTGTAATTGAAGGTATTACTGCAGGTGGAACCGCTAAAAAAGCAGCTCCAAAAAAAGCAGCTGTTGAAGCTACCACTGAAGAAGCGCCAGCTCCTAAAGTGAAAAAAGCTCCTAAAGCTAAAAAAGAAGATACAAAAGAATAATAACAATATTAAAACCAATACGTCATGGCTCACAAGAAAGGTGTCGGTAGTTCCAAGAATGGTAGAGAATCAGAATCAAAACGTTTAGGCGTTAAGATTTTTGGTGGTCAAGCTGCTATTGCTGGGAACATCATCGTAAGACAAAGAGGTTCTAAGCACAATCCAGGTGAAAATGTTTACATTAGTAAAGATCACACATTACACGCAAGAGTAGCTGGAGTAGTGAAGTTCCAAAAGAAAAAAGACAACAAATCATACGTTTCTATTCTTCCATTCGAAGCATAATAATTTTTGAAATGTCTACAAGAATTAAAGCCTGTCAATTTTTGACAGGCTTTTTTTTTGCTATGAAGGGTTAAATAGAAGTCCTATACTAAAAAACAATCTCAAGTTTTTATTTCTAACCCAAGAGGCGTCGAACGTAATGGGACCCAGAAATGTATTATACGAAATTGTACCTCCTCCAGCGTAAAGTAAACTTGTTTCCTGTAGTTTTTGCCATTGCCCTTTCGGGGCAAAAAAATTCTTTTTAAAGTCATTAAAGTCGCCAAATCCAACAGATGCAAGTTCGATGTGTGGAATAAAGTACAATTTAGAAGACAGGTTGGTTTGTAGGCTTAGGCCTAACTTGATGAATTGGCTTGCGTTTAGTTCGTTTTCTTGCAGTCCTGCGAAGGTAGTGCTGTTTTTAAGCGTATTCGCTGAGTAGCCGCCCAAGAAATATTTTGAGGCATAACCAAATTCTGACGCATATTTTTGCGTGTATTTTTTTGTATCTTCAACAAGAAGTCCTGCACTTGCCTCCATTATAAGTACATTTTTTGGGTTCAATGACTTTCTGTTTTCGTAAATAACATTGATTTTTGTAAACGGTGTTAACTCATCACTAAAACTTTGGTCGCTATTATTGGTGTAATTTACATCAACATCTTGATGAATAGAACGGGATATTTCTGCATATAATTTGTTGCCATTTGATGCAAAGTAAAGTTTGTTGAGATTGTTGGTTGAATAATGTACATTTAGATCGATTACATTTAAATAAAAACTCCTCAGTGTGAACACCGTGTTAAAACCGGGGTCTGTTTTGGGACGCAAATGGGTATATTGATAGTTTATTCCAAATCCGAAATAGTTTTTTAGCGAGTTTATGTTCCTGTTGATTTGATTTTCATATTGTATGTAGTTGAATTGAAGATTATCGGCGATTTTATTATTGATTATTACATCTTGTGTTAAAAGATGTGCATATACCTCCGATCGCCACCACCAATTTTTGTCATCTCCTATTATTTTTTGATATTGCGTTCTAAATCTCGGTTGTTGTGCGATGTCACCCGTGATTATAAAACGTGATGATGTTCCCAAAATATTTCGACCAGTATAGTTTAATATGGCGCCAAAACCTCTGAAAGTATCGAAATGTAAGGATGCTTTTATTTGGTTTTTATAAAACTCAGAGGCATTCATTTCTAAGATAGTTTTATTGTTTTTTGAATAGGTGTCGTAGTTAATCTGATTAAATAAATTAGTTCC
>JBOFUD010000271.1:0-31641 GCA_051652385.1 Flavobacterium sp. | reverse complement strand
AAAAAGAGCGCTTTTTGTTAAAAATTTAACTTTAAAAACAACTATATAAGCTAAATTGTTCGCAATCATAACGTAAGAAAGTTATTTTGTATTAGTTAAATATATAACCAAAAAGTAACAATTTTCGCATTAGTTGTGGAGCAAATTAGATTTAATCCTTCTAAAAAATCCTCGTCATGAAACGTGTAATGGTTAAAATTAACACAATGAAATCTTTGGTATTCTAATTTTGCTAATTTTGCACCTCAATTTATTATCACTATTAATTTTTAGTACACAAATTATGAAAAAATTTCTTCTAGGATTGTTATTTATTGGGTCTTTACAATTTGCCAGCGCTCAAGAAATTGGGGTTAGATTTGGAGATGTAACAGGTAATGATGTTGCTGTAGATGCAGTTTTTGCTGCAGGGAAATTTAGCAGAATCCACGCTGATGTTTCGTTTGGTAACGGTGGGGTTGGTGTAGAAGCTTTGTATGATTTTATCTACAGACCATTGGGAAGTGAAGCTTTTAATTGGTATGTAGGAGCAGGCCCATCTGCTTTTATTGGAGATGACTTTCAGTTGGGACTTAGTGGTGAAGTTGGTCTGGAATACCACTTTAAAGGTGCGCCGATCGCTATCGGTGTTGACTGGAGACCAACACTTTGGGTGCTTGATGAGACTGATTTCCGTGCTGGAGGATTTGGATTAAATGTTAGATTTGTCTTTTAATAAGAATTAAAGACAATAAGTAATAAAGGGAAGCTAATGCTTCCCTTTATTTATTGATATTTTTGAATGGCCCTTTGGTACAAGTCCTCATAAACAGGCAAAATGTTTTTGATATCAAATTTTTTCGCAATTTCCAACGCATTTTTTTTGAAGGTAGCTAAAATTTGATCGTCCTTCAGAATTTTAATAGCATTATCAGCCATTTCCTCCACATTTCCTACATTGCTCAGAAAACCCGAGAATCCTTCAAAATTAACTTCGGAAAGTCCTCCTGAATTACTTGAAATAACGGGGACTCCGCTTGCCATTGCTTCAAGAGCGACCAATCCAAAACTTTCTGTTTGAGATGGCAATAAAAATAAGTCGGTCAAACAAAGTATTTTGTCAATTTCATTACTGTTGCCAAAAAAGATAACTTTATCTTGTATTCCTAATTCTAAACACAATTGTTCAGCTTGCTCTTTCTCTGGTCCATCCCCCACCATCATTAACTTAGAAGGGATTTTTTGTTGAATTTTGTAAAATATTTTAATGACATCAGGAATTCTCTTTACGGGTCTAAAATTGCTAATGTGAGTTATGATACGTTCCTCTTTTTCTGCCATCACCGATCGATGACAGGGTATGTTTGGGTCTTTTTTAAGTTTATTCAAATCAATAAAATTTGGAATTACTTGTATTTCGTTTTTTATGGCAAACAAATTAAGGGTATCTTCTTTTAAACTTTGAGATACTGAGGTAACAAAATCTGATTTATTAATACTAAAAGTCACCGCTGGTTTATAAAAAGGATGATTACCTACTAAGGTTATGTCGGTGCCGTGAAGCGTAGTAACCATTGGAATATTTATTCCCTCATCTTTGAGCATTTGCTTGGCCATGTAGCCAGCATATGCATGGGGAATAGCGTAATGCACATGCAATACTTCAATTTTATATAATTTTACCATATCCACCAATTTACTGGAAAGCGCCAGTTCATAAGGTTGATAATGAAATAACGGATATTCTGGTACATTTACCTGATGGTAATGAACATTTGGATTTAAAAGAGCCAAACGAACGGGCTGACTATAAGTGATGAAATGAATTTCATGCCCTCGACGTGCTAATTCGAGACCGAGTTCAGTAGCTACAACTCCACTTCCACCAAATGTGGGGTAACAAACAATGGCTATTTTCATGTATTTATTTTAGGACTACGAATTTACTTAAAAAGCAGCTATCATGTTGCTAGCAGCGTTAAAAATCACTGTTTAATTTTGCTTTTTTTTCTCGTTTGTCCACCCATTTATTTATTTTGTAAGTAAGGTAGGCAGATCCACTGCCGAGCAAGGCTCCTGCAAAAACATCGGTGGGGTAATGAACACCCAAATGCATTCTTGAATATCCTACTGCTGATGCCCACGCAAATGAGGGAGCTATGATGTACCATTTAGGATAAGAAAGACTTAAAGAGGTTGCGGTAGCAAAAGCGATGGAAGTATGTCCAGAGGGAAAAGTATAACCACTCGCTGCTGTTACTTTTTGGATATCAGGGTACGTCACAAATGGGCGCTCTTTTTTGATTATTTCCTTGAGGGCGATAGTAGCAAAAAGAGTTGCTGCAACTGATTCCCCAATATAAATAGCTTCTTTTTTTAATTCCGATTTTCCAGTAACCAATCCCAAAGCATACAGTGTCAAAGGAGTTCCTATGCTTATTACGGCATAACTGTTTGTGATTTGTTTAAATGCTGGATCCAAATTCATATTTCGATGCACATTTATGGATCGCAAAGTATTGATATCGAAATTTTGAGAATACAAACATGAAACAAAAAACAAGAAGGGAAATAACATGAAACGATATCTCATTCCTTTTAGGATTAAAAGTTAAAAACAAAAAAACTAGATGGTGATCTAGTTTTTGATACATATTAGAAAAATCTACTGTGCCAACTGTCCGCCGCAGGAACTTCCCATGATTCATTAAATTCTTGAATGTTATTTACTAAATTGTTAAAAACAATAGTGTTTTCGGTAACAGCTTTGTCTTTAACCATTTTTTTAAAATCAATCAAGGTCTTATGTGCTACATGTTCTCCTAATTTGAACGTGACATTCATCTTATCGAGTAAATCCACATCATATCTTTTTTCTAAACTCTGAATAAATTCGACAGAACTATCAATGGAGCAACCAGTGGCCGCTTGAACCTCTTGGTCGACCGCAATGATAATAAATCGATTGTATTTTAAAAGATAAGCTGACTCTAAATTTGTACCGTGTGCAGCCCAGTCTTTTAAAAATGATTGCAGCGCTTCTTCAATTTCAACTATTTCAGCATCAGAAAATTTTCTGTTGGATTGGTATATCCAAATTTTGGAATCTTCGGGTAAATTTTCAAAAGGTTGATACATAATTTTTGTATTTAATTCAGTTATAAATCTTGCGCATTGGCGATAAGTTCTGCAATATCCAGTACTTTTACTTCAGTTTCTTTTTCTTTATTTTTGATTCCATCGGTTAACATGGTGTTACAAAATGGGCAACCTGCTGCAATAATCTCAGGTTGTACTGCTAAGGCATCTTCTGTTCTTTCAATGTTAACCTCTTTGGTACCTGCTTCCGCATCTTTAAACATTTGTGCGCCACCTGCACCACAGCATAATCCATTGGCTTTTGCGCGTTTCATTTCAACCAATTCTGCATCTAATTTTTGAATTAAATCCCTTGGTGCCTCGTAAATTTTATTGGCTCTCCCTAAATAGCAAGGATCATGAAAGGTAATTTTTTTTCCTTTGAATTGCCCGCCTTCGATGGTTAATCGGCCATCATCTAACAAAGATTTTAAAAACTCAGTATGATGCACCACCTCATAAATTCCACCTAATTCTGGATATTCATTTTTTAAGGTATTAAAACAATGCGGACAGGCAGTAACGATTTTTTTGGCCTCATAAGCATTTAAAACCTCAATATTCATCATGGCTTGCATTTGAAACAAAAACTCATTGCCTGCTCTTTTTGCTGGATCACCGGTACAACTTTCTTCAGCACCAAGTACAGCAAACGAAACATTCGAACGATTTAAAATACGAACAAAAGCTTTGGTGATTTTTTTGGCTCTATCGTCAAAACTTCCTGCACAGCCTACCCAAAATAAAACCTCAGGTTGTTTTCCTTGCGCTAACATTTCGGCCATTGTGGGTACAATCAAATTTTCTGACATAATTTATATTTTATAAAATGAAACAAATTGATGGCATTATAGTCAATCAACTTATCTTTTAATTTTAAAGTTTTTAAAAAGGCTTAGTTACTCTCGTTTTTCCAATTCAAACGATCCTGTTGGCTGTATTGCCATGGGGCACCGTTGTTTTCAATGTTGGTCATCATAGCGTTTAATGGCATTGGTGCTGCACTTTGTTCCATTACCAAAAACCTACGCATATCCATAATGATAGATAATGGACTGATATTTACTGGACATTCTTCCACACAAGCATTACAGGAAGTACAAGCCCAAATTTCTTCAGCACTTATAAAATTATTTAAAAGTGACACTGAATCTGGTACAAAAACGCCTTTATTCTTATCAATATTTCTACCTACTTCTTCCAGTCGGTCTCTGGTATCCATCATGATTTTACGTGGCGATAATTTTTTACCCGTTTGGTTGGCAGGACATGATGAAGTACAACGACCGCATTCGGTACAGGTATAAGCGTTTAATAATTGCACCCAATTTAAATCCATAACATCGCTTGCGCCAAATTTAGTTGGAACACTGTCATTGTTGGTTGGTGCAGCAAATGGATCAGCAGTAGGGTCCATCATTAATTTTACCTCATTGGTTACCGATGACAAGTTATCAAAGTGTCCTTGCGGTTTCAAATTAGCAAAATAGGTGTTTGGAAAAGCCAAGATGATATGCAAATGTTTTGAATAATATAAATAATTCATAAATATCAAAATACCCACTATGTGCAACCACCAAAATATTTCTGACAAAAGCATTACCAATTCATTTGAAAGGCCGTTAAATAAAGGAGCTATAAATTGGCTAATTGGGAAGGAACCTGCTTTAATAAAATGATCGAATCCGCCAGGTACTTGTTGTAAATGAAGATCTGATGCATTCATTAAAAGGAATAATGACATCAAAACTACTTCGAAATATAGAATGTAATTGGCATCATTTTTCGGAAAACCTTTCAAATCAGAGCTAAGAAATCGTTTGAGTTGTATGATATTTCTTCTGGACCAAAATGCGAATACAGCAACAAGCACCAATGCAGCTAAAATCTCGAATGAACCAATTAGAAAATTATAAGTTGATCCTAAAAAAGCAAATACACGATGCGTACCGAAGAGACCGTCGATAATGATTTCTAGTAATTCGATATTGATAATTATAAAACCAACATAAACGATGATATGTAAAACACCCGCAATTGGTCTTTTGACCATTTTGGATTGACCAAGAGCGATCATGGCCATGTTTTTCCATCTTTCTTTTGGATTGTCAAATCTATCAACCGCTGTTCCTAGTTGAATGTTGCGAATGATCTTTTTTATATTGATAAAAAAATAGCCAAATCCGATTGAAAGGATGATGGCAAATAGAACGTTGTCTAAAAAATTCATAAATACTTAGTTTTTGGCTTTTATAAGGGTATCGTTTTCGGGTGCAATATATGGTTTATTTTTCTTTCCAAAAACAGAAACATTCACATAACGCGTTGGGTGCAAACGAACGTCTTGAAGCAGTAATTCAAGCTCTTTGGAAGTTTTAGATAAGTTAGAATAGAGGGCTTCATCATTAAGAAGTTTTCCCATAGTTCCTTTTCCAGATTGTAGGTTCCCCATCATTTTATCAACGTTTGCGAGCGTTTTATTCAGATTAGAAACTGTTTTGCCAAGATCGGCTTTTTGCAGGGAATCGGATATTTTTGAAAAATCACCAGATATTTTTGAAAAATTCGCAACCGCTCCTTTAAATTGGCTTTTGTTTTCGTCCAAAATTCCATTAATACTTGTTGATGCTTTATGAAATTGAATAATGGTCTGGTTTAATTCTGCGATACCTCTCTTTAAGTCAGCCTGCCCTTTTTGGTCTAAAATGTTATTGATTCCGGAGAGCATTGTATCGGCATTTACCAAGAGCTTTTCTAACTTTTCTTGAAGGGGATCTAGCTTTTCGCCCATACTTGCAGCCATTCCTAGTTCAACTTTACCTTGCAAGGTATCTCCATTTTCTAAAAGTTGTTTGTCCTTTAGATTTGGACGAATGGCTATGGCTTTGCTCCCAATTAAACTGGGCTCATATATCACTGCAATACTTGATTTTGATATCGGAAAATCGGTATTTATTTGTAGCTCTACCTGGAGCAGTCCGGTATTTTCGTTTATGGTTATAGCAGTCACTTTTCCTATCAATAAACCATTTAAGGTTACTGTGGAAGAAGGTAAAATTCCTTCTACATTTTCATACACCACATAATAGGTTTTATAGTTGGTAAAAAGATCACGTCCTTTCAAAAAACTATAACCCCAAATAAATAATAAAATAGCAGTGATTACTATAATTGCCGTTTTGATTTCTTTTGTCAGTTTCAAAATATAAGATTTTGCGCAAAAATAAAATAAAATTATTAAGTAGTACGCTTATTTAATCGCTTCTTGCATACTTATTTTTTTTCCATCCTTAAAAGCAGTGATAAAAGCCGATTCAAATCCCTTGGATTTCGCTGTTTTTAAATTTTCCTTTGCTTCCGAAAAGCTATTTGTCTCTCCAAAATAATATTTATACAAATTCTTTTCTTTTTCTAATGAAATAGATTCTAATCCTTTAAAATTTTTAGGTTGTAGCTCCAAATTGATGTAACTAGCAGATATTTGCACTTTAAAAATAGTCTCATTTTTTTGGCTATTTCCAGCTTTTTGCATGGCTGATTTTGAGGAGCTTTCCGCTACTTTTACAAGTTCATTTTTTTCGATTACGGGAGCTGCCGGTGCTAAAATATTGTCAACTGTTGAAGTACCAAAATAGTCGTTTTTATAACTAAGTATTGCTTTTGCTATGGATTGAGCTAATTCATTTTGGCCGCTTTCAGAAGCTAAAACAGCACCTTCAGCAGGATTAGAGATGAATCCCATTTCTATCAATACTCGAGGCATGTACGCTCTATGCAATACCAAGAAGCCTGCTTGTTTTACTCCGCCTCCACGGATTCTTTTGCCCAACTTATCAAATTCATTTTCTATGTTAGAGGCTAGGGAAATACTGTTTTCTAAGTATTCTTCTTGCATTAAGGTCATGCTTATGATCGATTCGGGAGAATTGGGATCATACCCTTCATATTTTTGCTTGTAATCTTTTTCGAGTGTAATTACAGCATTTTCCTTTCTAGCAACATCTAAATTGGAAGCCGATTTGGTAACCCCCATGACGTAGGTTTCTGTGCCGTCTGCGATGGTGTTTTTGTTGGCATTGCAGTGAATGGACACAAAAATTGTAGCTTTTGCTTTGTTGGCAATGTTGGCACGCTCATTCAATTCTATAAAAACATCTGATTTACGGGTGTAAATAATTTCAACCTGCTTAGATTCTTCTAATATTTTTCCGACTTTTAAAACCACCGACAAAGCTACATCCTTCTCAATACGACCATTGTACTTGGCTCCAGAATCATGACCCCCGTGACCCGCATCCAAGGCAACCCTAAACACATCTGCCTGACTATAAGAAAATAATGAGATAAAAAGGAAGCTTGTGCAAAACATTACTTTTATAGAAATCATGGTATTCATAAATTTAAAATTAATTTTATTAAGGGACTACGGCTATAATATTGTTAATTGATTATTTTTGCAGAATAATATATGTAAGTTTGAAGTCTCAAAAACTGATCCATCATTTTTACAAAAATAGCATTAAAACCTTTGCGGACAAACATATTTAATATCGTTTTAATTTCATTTATCCTTTTGTCAGGAACAAATAGTGCCTTTTCTCAGGATACAAAGAAAAATTCTTCTTCAATCACTTCAAAAAAAACTTCAAAAAAGCAGCTTTCAGAGACAAAAAAAGTCTCTTTGCCTACCCCTGAAGTTGATACCATCAAAAAAGATACAGTCAAGCTAAAAAAGGCTTTTTTAGAGGGCAAAGTACGCTACAAAGCGCATGATTACGCCAAAATTGATCAAAGTAAAAAATTAATTACTCTTTACGATAAAGGTGAATTGTATTATCAAGACATTGAATTACAGTCGGGCATCATTGTAATGGATTATGAAAAAGAAGAGGTATACGCTGGCCGAATAAAGGATTCTACTGGGAAATTTACTCAGTTTCCAGTTTTTAAGCAAGGCGCTAACGTGGTGGAGCCGGATTCTATTCGTTTTAATTTTAAGACCAAAAAAGCCCTAATCTGGAATTCAAGATCTGATCAAGGCGAATTTAAAATTAAAGCTGCTATCACTAAAAAAGAAAATGATTCTGTTTACTTTTTAAAAGGAGCTCGTTTTACAACCTCCAAAAATATTGATAATCCAGAATATTATTTTCAAACCAATAAAGTGAAATTTATTCCTGGAAAAAAGGTAATCACCGGACTCACAAATATGGTCATTGCCGATGTGCCGACGCCTTTAGCGCTTCCATTTGCTTATTTCCCAATGAGCAAAGAAACTAGTGTTTCTGGTATTATTCTGCCAAGTTACAACGATTCAAACGCCAGAGGTTTTTCGTTGCAGAATTTTGGATATTATTTTGCACTGAGCGACCATTATGATTTAACGGTTTTAGGAGATTATTACACAAATGGGAGTTATGGGATGCGCTTGGAGTCCAGTTACGCTAAAAGATACAATTATAGAGGAAATTTTAATTTTAGATTTGAAAATTTAATCAATAGCGAACGTGGTTATCCGGATTATTCTAAACAAACAATTTATAATATTCAATGGTCACACGCAAAGGATTCAAAATCAAATCCAAATTCTAGTTTTTCAGCTTCTGTCAATTTGGGTAGTAGTAAATATTTTCAACAATCTATAAATGTTGATAATATAGGATCGAATCTTAATAACACGTTAAGTTCCTCTGTATCCTATTCTAAAAACTTTAATTCGGTTCCTGAAGTTAGAATGTCTTTATCTGCTACACATTCGCAAAATACACAAACAAGTGAAATTAATATGACCCTCCCTACTCTTCAATTAAGTGTAGATCGTATTTTTCCATTTGCAAAAGGCGATGGAATTAAAAAGGGTTTTATTAAAAATATCAATTTACAGTATAATTTAAACGGAAGAAATAGTTTTGTGACTACCGATTCACTTTTCTTTAAACCTGAGATGTTTAAAAATGCGCAAGTGGGCATGCAGCACAGTATTCCCATTAGTACCAATTTTAAAATTTTCAAATATTTTAGTGCATCTGCCTCTGCTAATTACGAAGAAGTTTGGTATTTAAAAACAATCAAAAGGTATTACGACAAAGATTTAAGCAAAGTAGTAGACGAAACTGTAAATGGTTTTGATGCTTTTAGAACTTATTCGCTGTCAAGTAGCATAGGAACAACCATTTATGGTACCTTTAATTTCGGTGAAGACAAGAAAATTAAATCGATTAGACACGTTATGCGTCCCTCTATTTCATATGGGTATACACCAAGTTTTGAAAAATATTATGATACCTACGCTTCAGATGCAAGCGGAAAAATGACCAATCAATATACGCGATTTGAAGGCGGAATTTACGGTGCTCCAGGTATAAGTAATTCCAACTCTATTGGATTTGATTTGAGTAATACATTTGAAGCCAAGATAACTGACAGGGATAGCACGAAGGTAGAGGCAAAAAAAATCATGTTGTTGAACAATTTTAATTTATCTACGAGTTATGATCTTAATGCCGACGGTAAAAATACGTTAGCTTGGTCTCCTGTTCGAGTGAGTGGTGGAACTCAATTGTTTAAAGATAAAATGCAAGTTAACTTTGGCGCCACATTAGACCCTTATGCAATTGATAATGCAGGAAAAAGAATTAACCTCTACAATATCAATAATGGTGGGAGTCTGTTTAGAATGACGAGCGCCAATATGACCATAAACTATTCCATTGCAAGTAGTGATTTTGATAAGAAAGACGAAGATAATGATCAAGTAGTTCGCAACGGTGGTAGAGATGATGATTTGTTCGGGCAAAACAGTGATATTTTAAATCGCAAAAGCCAATTTAATGATAACGAAGATTCTGGGGAAGATGTTGTAACAACATTCTTTAAGTCTGTGTTGCCATGGGACATGACTTTTGCCTACTCCTTAACCTATGGAAACAACAATAGAGAACGAAAAATTATTAATAATTCCATTATGATTTCTGCTAATGCAGATTTGACTCCAAAATGGAAGGCTGGAATATCAACAGGTTATGACTTTGTGCAAAAAGGTGTTACCTTTACTCAAATTCGATTTGAAAGAGATTTGTTGAGTTGGAGAATGGATTTTAATTGGACTCCGTTTGGTGAATATTCTAACTGGAATTTCTTCATCGGAATTAAATCGGGAGTATTAAGTGATATCAAATGGAATAAGCGAAGAGTTAACGATAGAACGGTTCAATAATAAATATTTACTATGATAAAGAAAGTGATTTTTACAGAAAACGCCCCTAGTCCAATTGGTCCTTATAGCCAGGCCATCTTGAAAGGCGACACCTTATACACATCGGGGCAAATTGCAATCGATCCCTCCACCGGAGAATTGATAATTGATACTATTGTAAAGGAAACCGAACGTGTTATGCTCAATATGAAAGCAGTTTTAGAAGCTGCTGATATGTCGTTTGAAAATGTGGTTAAAACAAGTATTTTCGTTGCAGACATGAACGACTTTGCCGCCATCAATCAAGTTTATGGTTCTTTTTTTAACGAAAAAACCGCTCCAGCTCGTGAAACGGTTCAAGTGGCTTGCTTGCCAAAAAATGTAAATGTAGAGATATCTATGATTGCAGTGCTATAGCATTTAGTAACAATTGTGCCGTTGCAGCATTTGTGGCTAATGGAATATTGTGCACATCACAAACGCGAATTAACATATTAATATCAGCCTCATGCGGGTGACTCGAAAGTGGATCTTTAAAAAATAGTACCATATTCGTTTTTCCTTCCCCTACCCTACCGGCAATTTGTGCATCGCCACCAAGGGGGCCCGACAGCATTTTTCTTACTGTAAAACCCTCAGCCTCTGCCTTGCCACCAGTTGTTCCAGTGGCAATAAGGCTGATGTTTTTACTGGAAAGAATAGCTCTGTTTTTAATTAAAAACGCAACTAAATCATTTTTTTTGCCATCATGCGCAATTATAGCTATTTCCATATTAACTATTAGCTACGTGATAAGCGATCAATCCATCGATTGGTCTGCGCAACACATTACCTAATTTAATTTCATATTTATCAAAAGTAACTTGTAGTTCTTCTTTAAGATAAAATGCGATAGATCCTACAAAGTGAACAGGAACTTCTTGGTGATTGTCGTATTGTTTGATATAGTTTTTTACAAACGATTTCATTCCTTTGTAAATAATTTTTTTGCAAAACTCATCGTCTTTATGTTTAATTAAAAACTTTGCGAAAGTTGCCAAGTAGGCATTGGGATTTGGCTCTTTGTATAATTTACTTTTAATAAAATCCGGATCCACATTATATTCTTTCTCGAATTCTACAGCAAGCTCTTTCGGCATTTTGTTAAAATAATATTTTCTAATTAACTCTTTGCCAAATACATTTCCACTGCAATCATCCATGATAATATAACCAAGTGATTGTACTTTTTGATGTAATTTTTTACCGTCAAAATAACTACAATTTGAACCCGTCCCTAAAATACTCACGATAGCTTCTTCACCTTTTGGAGTAGTAGCATATACTGCGGCATAGGTATCCTCTTGAACGCTAACAATTGCATTAGAAAAATATTCTTGAAAAACTTGAGTCAATAATTGTATCATTCTTATTGTACCACAACCGGCACCATAAAAGAATAAATGGGTTGCTTCATTTTTATTCTGTAAGATATCAAAACGATCGTTTAAACGATCTACTATTTCTTTTTCGTTTAAAATTTCAGGATTTAATCCCAAAGTTTGCGTTGTAAAAAGCACTTTGCCACTGTTATCAATTGCAATCCAATCTGCTTTTGTAGATCCACTGTCAACTATTAATTTCATATCTCTTATTTATTTTAAGTTTTGTTTACAATAAAAACACACAAGCATAAAGTACTTGTGTGTTTTGTAAAAATAGAAAATCTTTCGAGAATCAATGATTTTCGAAAGATAATTTTTGATTTTTATTTTAAACCTGAGATATGAACAGACAAATCGATCAATTTGCTTGAGTAACCATATTCGTTATCATACCAAGAAACAAGCTTGAAGAATGTAGAATTCAATCCAATTCCTGCATTTGCATCAATGATTGAAGTTCTTTTGTCTGAAATGAAATCTTGAGACACTACGGCATCTTCAGTAAATCCTAATACACCTTTCATAGTAGTTTCTGATGCTAATTTTAAAGCTGCCATAATTTCTTCATAAGAAGTTTCTTTGGCAACTTTTACCGTCAAATCTACTACAGATACATCTGCAGTCGGTACACGGAAAGCCATACCAGTTAATTTTCCGTTTAGAGAGGGAATTACTTTTCCTACAGCTTTTGCAGCTCCAGTAGTAGAAGGGATTATATTGATTGATGCTGCACGCCCACCTCTCCAGTCTTTTCTAGAAGGACCATCAGCAGTCATTTGAGTAGAAGTTGTAGCGTGAACTGTAGTCATTAAAGCTTCAACAATTCCAAAATTATCATTGATAACTTTGGCTAGTGGTGCCAAACAGTTGGTGGTACAGGATGCGTTAGAAACAATTACATCTGAAGCTTTTGCTTCGGTATGGTTTACACCCATTACAAACATCGGTGCATCAGCAGATGGAGCAGAGATAATTACTTTTTTGGCACCACCTTTAATGTGTTCATTAGCAGTTTCTAAAGTGGTAAATATACCGGTACATTCAGCAACTACATCAACGTCAACTTCATTCCATTTTAAGTCAGCTGGATTTCTTTCGGCAGTGATACGAATATTTCTTCCGTTTACGAATAATTTTCCTTCTTTAACTTCTACGGTCCCGTTGAAACGACCGTGAACTGAATCATATTTCAATAAATAAGCTAAATGATCTACGTCTAACAAGTCGTTGATTGCAACAACTTCAACATTGTCTCTATTAAAAGATTCTCTAAAAACAATTCTTCCAATTCTACCAAAACCGTTTATTCCTAATTTTACTTTTGACATGTTTACTAAATTTAAATTAATTTTTTTTCTTTTTTTATATTGTACTTATATGGACATAATATCTGAAACTCGAAGCAATTCTCTGTCAATTTCAGTATGTCCTTTGATAGCTTGTTCCAGTGGGGTTAGTTCCACTTTATTGTTTAACAACCCTACCATCACATTTGATTTTCCTTCAAGAAGTGACTCTACGGCTTTTACGCCAAGTCTACTCGCTAATACTCGGTCAAAACAAGATGGAGCGCCACCGCGCTGCATATGCCCAAGTACTGAGACACGTACGTCATATTCTGGGAAATTAGATTCGATATAATCTTTTAGTTCAAAAACGTTTTTACCTATTTTATCCCCTTCAGCAATTACGACAATACTTGAGGTTTTACCAGTAGTTTTGCTTTTCTTAAGAGATTCTAAAAGTCTCTCTAATCCTAAATCTTCTTCTGGAATTAAAATTTCTTCTGCTCCTGCTCCTATTCCTGCATTCAAAGCGATATGCCCTGCGTCTCTTCCCATTACTTCCACAAGAAATAAACGGTTGTGTGAACTCGCGGTATCTCTAATTTTATCTATTACTTCTACCACAGTGTTCAGTGCTGTATCGTAACCCAAGGTATGGCTTGTGCCAAAGATGTCGTTATCAATAGTGCCTGGTATGCCAATGACTGGAAAACCGTACTCGGTATTAAACAATAAACCTCCTGTAAAAGATCCGTCTCCACCGATGACAATTAATGCGTCTACGCCCTCGTTTACTAAATTATCATACGCTTGTTTACGTCCCTCCGGAGTTCTAAATTCCTGAGATCGCGCTGATTTCAAAAAAGTCCCCCCCTTGTTGATAATGTTGTTGACGCTTCTTGGCCCTAATTCTTTAAAGTCTGCTTCAATCATTCCTTGGTAACCTCTATAAATTCCTACGCACTCTATATTATGAAATGCACAGGTACGCACTACAGATCGAATGGCCGCATTCATACCTGGCGCGTCGCCTCCGGATGTTAATACGCCTATTTTTTTTATTGTTTTTGACATTTTCTATGTATTTATATGTAAATTTAATGAACCTTGGTTACTTTTAATAATTTCTTATTAAATTTTTAGTATTATTGATAAAATTCAAACGTTTTCGTTGATAAGTTTTGATTTTTTAAAAAATAATTGATCCAAATTTTGAGATTAAATGTGATTTATTATCCTTTTATTGACTAATCATTAATTTTGTTTTATGATACCAATGAATCAATAAATGCAATACTGCTGGCTTGATGCAGTTTTTTGAAGTTTATCGATCGTGATCCATCAGAAATCGTTAAGTAATCTCACTTTATAAAAAAATTAGGACTTTCAAATATTATGGGTAATACCATCCTTTTTACTTTTTAATAGCTAACAGCACGATCAGAGAAGGGCTGCTTGACCTCCAAAAAAGTTTTATCTTGAAAAGAGTGTACAGTTTTGTAGCTTTTTAATTTGGTGTCCCGTTTGGGGTACGTGATATTAATTAAAAGCAAAAAACCCGTTAACCAATGGTTGAACGGGGTTTTAGGCAGGATTATCTAATATTCATCTTCAGGTAATGTGCCTTCGTTATTGCTTTTTGGTGGGTCGTTCGCTTGTTTTTTAGGCTTATTAAAATGGATGTTATCAGGAGGTAAACTAGAATCATTAATTGTTTCTGAGGATTTTGATCCAATAGTCAATTGGTGTTTTTTGAATATTTGTGCAACAAACTCCTTAAAAGTATCAAAATCTACATCATAAGAGATACCGACTCCTTGCGTATATCCGATGCCTTGTCCTATATAATTGATATCATTTTCTTTGTTGAATAATCTAAGATTAAAATTTCCGGCCTCGTTAACACGATAGAGAATCTCAACATCGCCAACAATTGCTGATTCATTTACGCCGCCAAACGGCACGCCAACTTTTCCATTTATGGTAATTCTCTCATTTAATTTTGAGGAGACTGTTGCAACAAATCTACCATCGGTCTCTCTACCCACTCTTCTGTCGGCAGTTATAACATTCACACCAATTTTAAATTTATCATCATCGGATTGAATAATATCTCCCAAAAGTCCCGAGGCTGTTTCGAATAAACTTGACGAAAAGTCTGACTGGCTAATTCCTTCAGGGCTCAAGAAACTTCCCGAAGACAGCAAATAAAGTGCTTGCGTATAACGGGTGTCTTTGTCATTTAGTTTGTATTGAATTTCAGATTCCAAAACAGAACTAACCGTCGGAAAAACAATATTGAAATCAGGTTCTGGTCGCGCTAAATCTCCTCGTATTCCTACAATTACTTCCACAGGAACTTTTGTGTTTAAAGAAGAATTTTCTAATAAAACAGAAGGATTTGCCGATGTTTTATAGACAGCTTCCAAGTTTAATTGTGCTTTCATGGGGTTACCTTCCCAAATAATTGAACCTCCTTTTTTAACTGCAAATTTTTTATCGATTAGACCTCCATATTTAAAATTATAGGTTCCTTCATATGCTTGAAAGTCACCCCACATATTAAATTTACCTAAGGTATTTATTTTAAACAATAAAGAGCCAAAACCTTTACCTTTCATTCCGTGTCCGGTATTTCGATCTAAAATAACCTCCACTTCGGCATTTGGATTTAAATCAAAATCAAATTCCAGCTCCAAACCATTATAGTCTCTATTCTTTTCTACTAAACCAATCTTGGTGTCACTTTTTTCTTTGGCTGTGATAAAATGAATAAATCCATTTTCACTAACACTCTCCGCGTTATTTATCGGTATTTTTATAGAGGTTCCTTTTTCAGATTTGGCTACCACTTTAATAAACAATCCATCGGTAGGCCCTTTAATAATGGCGGTTCCGTCGATAAACGCGGTACCGAAGTAGGCGGCATCATCGCTATCTTTTGTATCAAGTGCCAAAAAGCGCTTTGAATCAATTTTTAAATCTAATTTCCAATTAGAGAATTTATTATGTTCTACTACTCCATTCAAAACGCCCTGTGTTTTAAACTTTGTATCAAAAATTCCATTGTTTCGAAATAAAAACTTCTCATTCGAGAGATCGACAATGGTTTTATCGTTGAGTTCATAATCGACATTTAAGTAAGGAATATTGATTCCTCCCCCGTCCAGATACAACCTACCATTAATGTCAGGCTTTGAAGTGGTGCCTTGTACTTTTGTGTTTCCAGAAACCAAACCTCGAATATTTTTTAATACATCTCCTGCTACGGGAGTTAAAAAGGCTAAATTGAATTTATCTAGCTTGATATCAAAATCTAAAACGGTTTCATTGTTTACAATTTCAAAATTACCGATGGCGCTGAAGGATTCGAAATTATCATTTTCAAGATGGGATTGCATCTCAAATCTTTTAAAGGTTTGGTCTCCTTTGATGTCCAAAGAAAGGTTTCCAAAAAAAACATTGTTAATTTTTAACCGATTTACAAAAATGGCAGCAGTTGGCTTATAGATCAGCCCTTCTTGCTCATAATTAATTTGACCACTTATATTTCCGTTAAACTCAAACTTATCATCCGTTGGGGTGATTTTCTTTAAATCTACATTTTTAAAATTTAGATGCAAATCTTTGTAGTTTTTGCCCTTGATAAAACCACTTAAGTCAATTTCTTGATCTTGATGCGTTAATACGATATCATTTAAAGCAAAATTTTGCAGCGATTTGTCAAAAATAATTTGATTGCTCGAATCATCTTTTTCATTAATGTTCCAAACGAAATCTTTAAACTGCAAATCAGATTTCGAAAAACCAATGACATTATTATTGTTCTTATCGATCGTATGAAATAAATTTAAATTATAAACATCTTCTCCTTTTTTTCCACCTTTAAATTCAGTGCGTATTTTTAAGGAATCCTTAGTGGTTACGTTGATTAAACTGAAATCGCTAATTTTATAAAAATTGGTTTTGATACTGTCTAATTCGATAAACGTATTGAATAACGGATTTTTGTTATCAACCGATAGTCTAATGTTGTCTAAAGTGGTGCCCGATGCAGTAATTTTATTAGATAAAAAACTCATCTTGAAAATGTTTTTATCTGAATCAATGGTGCCTTTAATCGTGGAATTTATACCCAATTGAATCGCTGGATATAAGGCCTCTACTATTTTGTTGTGAACCATCAGATCAAATTTTAAGTATTGCCCTTTGGCAACAATAATGGGTTTGTAATTACCATAGAGACTCCCCAAAGAATTTTGAACTAATGCTGATAATTGGGCAAATTTATAGTTGCCAACCACTTGTCCCTCGCCCACATCGGTAGAATGTAATGTGATAGTTCTGATGTTTTTTTCATTAAAAATAGATGTAAGATGAATATCATCAAAGGAATAAGTGTCTTTTGAGTTTTGATAAATAACATTCTTTACAGAGATATCCCCAAAAACTTCATCAATAGAATTACCTGAGGCTTGCACTTGCAAATCCCCTTTAAAATTGGATGTTTTTTCACTGTCCAAATGCAGTTGATGCAATTGCGCCTTCGCGACAAGTAACTCAAAATCATATTTATTTTGTGTCCCGCTTAAATCCACTAATCCCTCAAATTTCGCTTCCAAATTTGGATCGGCTATCAACATTTTCCCACTATATAGTGGCATTTTGAAACGTCCATCAACTTCAATGTTTTGATAAGTGTAATTTTGGAACCCAAATTTTGAAATAATACCTTTGACAGAAGTGTTTAAACTTTTTGCAGTAAAACCCAATCCATCTACCGATACGTTCAGATTGGTTTTGCCAATTGTTTTTTGATCTAGGAGGGTTCCTAAATCAAAATCCACAAGGTTTATTTTTGCCTTATACTTGGCCTTGTCGGATTGATTCATTTTTAGTATCACCAAATCGGATTGTAGTTGACCTAAGGCAGAATTCATTAAGAAATCGGCAGTGATATTTTCTTGCGTTAATTCTGTAGATCCAATCAAACGTACATCTCCCATTTTTTTCAGAATGTCTGGAAGATTTTTACCCAACACATGAGGCAAAATACGAACTAAATCATTATAATTGGTGCGGAGGGATTTGAAATCGCCCTTCATGAAAAACCGTTGTGATTGGGAAGGAAATAGATTTTTAAAATTTAATTTACCCCTTATTTCAGAACCTTTATCGTCAAAAAGAAAAAGATTCGTAAGTGTTAAATTATTTAAGGTACCTTCAATTTTTGAACGTACATTAAAACGTATGTTTTTCCCTAGTTCATTATAAAAAAAACGTAAATCATTGGAGGCAATTTGTGCTGACCGTAATTTGATATCAAATTTTACTTTGTTATTAAAATCGGCAAAGTCTTCGATTTTGTAAGTAAGTTGTACATCACCTTTTAACTTGGATTCTTTGGTCGCTAAATTTAAATTTCGAATGCGAATTTGTTTTTTGTTGTAATTAAATTTCCCGCTTAATTTTTTTACAAAAATACCTCGATGATCTTTGAATGAAAGTTGGTTTATATTAGTTCGGACATCGGGACCAAGAATTTTAAAATCGCTAATCTGTGCATAAAGTTTTGTAAAATCGACATCTTTGGGAATGGCTCTGTTCTCATCTGTCAAAATAAAATGACCATTCGAGATAAATGCTTCCCTCGCGGTCATTAAAAAGGGCTTAGTCGATGGTTTTCCTGTTTCAAATGCCGCTATAAAAACATCCAAATTAGTTAATTTCTCTTTTTTGTAAGTTTTTAAGTTAAAAAGCAGACCGTCTAATTGGATATCTTTAAAAATCAAATCCCCATCTATGATTTTTTTTAAACCAATTATATTTGTTTTAATTCTATTGGCGAAGATTAAAGTATCCTTGTGATGGTCTAAAATCAGTACTTTTTTCAGTTTTACACCCCCAAAGACAGAGATCGCAACTTCATCAACAACAATTGAAGTGCCATAAGTGGTGTTTAGTTCGGTCATTAATTTTTTCGCTATCCGGGTTTGTACCGCAGGAATAGTAAGTAAAATTCCCACCAGCAACAACAGTAGAATAAGAACTAATATGAAACGCAGTAGTATTTTTTTTATTTTTTTGATGATAGATAAATTAAGTAAATATATTATAATTGGAACACGATCAAAAAATAATAGGATGCGAATGGCTACTTATTACCAGAAATCGAATGACATCAACTGCCATTCCATAAAAAATAGCTAATTTTGACCAGGTTGTAAAAATAAAGATTTTTACAACCATTTATCAAATTAAAATTAAAATTCGTGCTCTTTTTATGCAAAATATTAATGTCTTCATCCTTGCAATAGAAAGCTCTTGTGATGATACCGCAGCAGCAGTTCTTGTTAACGACAAAGTGTTGTCAAATGTTGTGGCCAATCAACTTATACACAATCAATATGGAGGTGTTGTACCCGAGTTAGCCTCACGTGCACATCAGCAAAACATTGTCCCTGTGATTGATGCCGCTTTAAAAAAAGCTGGAATTGTTAAAGAGCAACTTTCAGCCATCGCTTTTACTCAAGGTCCAGGTTTAATGGGGTCTTTGTTGGTGGGGAGTTCTTTTGCCAAATCCATGGCGGCTGCACTTCAAATTCCATTACTTGCCGTGAATCATATGCAAGCTCATATTTTAGCTCATTTTATCAAAGAAGAGGGATTTGATATTCCTGAATTTCCGTTTTTGGCGCTTACTATTAGTGGTGGCCATACCCAAATTGTTCGGGTAGATGGTTTCTTCGACATGACAATTATTGGCGAAACTACTGATGATGCTGTTGGTGAGGCCTTTGACAAAAGTGCCAAAATACTCGGACTTCCCTATCCTGGTGGTCCGTTAGTGGATAAATTTGCACAAATTGGTAATCCTAAAGCTTTTGTTTTTACTAAGCCTAAAGTACCTGGGTTGGATTTTAGTTTTTCGGGGTTAAAAACAGCCATTTTATATTTTATTCAAAAAAATGTAAAAGAAAACCCCAGTTTTATCGAGGAAAATAAAAATGATATTTGCGCCTCCATTCAATACACTATCATCACTATTTTGATGGAAAAACTTCAACTTGCCGTTAAAGAAACAGGTATAAAACAAATCGCCATTGGCGGAGGAGTTTCAGCCAATTCTGGAATTAGATCGACCTTAAAAGCAGCAGAATCTAAGTATGGTTGGAAAACATTTATTCCAAAATTTGAATACACAACCGATAATGCCGCAATGATTGGAATTGTGGGTTATCAAAAATTTTTATCTCAACATTTTGAAACTTCTTCGGTAGTTTCTAAAGCAAGAATCTCATTTTAAAATGCAATTATTTTACAATCCAAACATCAACGAAGCAGTTACTTCTCTAGTATTTGACAAAGACGAAAGCAAGCATATTATTAAAGTATTACGAAAGAAAGACGACGATATTTTACACGTTACTAATGGATTAGGGTTTTTATTTAAAACCAAAATAACATTAGCTTCTGATAGTAAATGTACTGTTGAAATTCTTTCTTTTGAAAAAATAGCTCCCTCTACACATCCACTGCATATAGTGGTAGCTCCAACCAAAATGAATGATCGCTTTGAATGGTTTTTAGAAAAAGCAACTGAGATTGGAGTACAAGAAATTACACCTATTATATGTGATCATTCCGAAAGAAAGATCATAAACAAAGAACGATTTGATAAGATAATTTTAACAGCGATGAAGCAATGCAATCAGTTGTATTTACCCAAACTAAATCCTGCGATTTCTTTCAAGGACTTCATTAAAGAAACACATGAAGGAACTTTACTGATTGCGCATTGCGAAGAAACAGATAAAAAATCGTTAAAATCAATTTTAAAAGTCAACCAAAAAACAACCATCTTAATCGGTCCCGAAGGCGACTTTTCGGATAAAGAAATCGAACTAGCACTCCATCATAGTTTCATTCCTGTAACACTTGGCGCTACAAGACTTCGCACAGAAACTGCTGCAGTAGTGGCATGCCACAGTGTGGTATTCTTTAATGAGTAGTGCTTTGGGTTTTAAATTTTAATTAACCGGCTAATGTCTCGAAATATACTTCTTATCGCTTTGTTGATTTCTTTTGGTGTTAATGCACAAGAAATTGCCTTGTTAAAATACGGCGGTGGTGGCGATTGGTATGCCAATCCAACTTCTCTCCCCAATTTAATTCGCTTTTGCAATACCAATATCAACACTCGTATAAAATCGAAACCCGCTACTGTTGAACCTAATAGTCCAGATTTATTTTCCTATCCTTACGTTCATATGACGGGACACGGAAATGTACTTTTTAACGAGGCTGATGCGATTAATTTGCGAAAATATTTGGAAGGCGGTGGATTTTTGCATATCGATGACAATTACGGAATGGATCAGTATATTCGAAAGGAAATCAAAAAAATCTTTCAAAACTATGAATTGGTCGAAATACCATCAAATCATCTCATCTTTCAAAAACCGTTTTCTTTTACCGATGGTTTACCTAAAATTCATGAGCATGATGGAAAAAGACCGCAAGCTTTTGGCATTTTTATAAAGAATCGTTTGGTGCTCCTCTACACGTATGAATGTGATTTAGGAGATGGCTGGGAAGATGCTGAAGTGAACAACGATCCAATTGAAGTTCGTCAAAAAGCACTGAAAATGGGCGCCAACATGCTACATTATATTTTTAATAATTAAATGACACCTTCATGCAATTAGATCATGAATCTGTACCGTTTCAACCTCAATCATTTCCTATCGTTTTAGTTTGTGATGGTTTGATGTTTCAGTCTAATATTGGTTCAATTTTTAGAATAAGTGAAGCTTTTGGAGTTGAAAAAATATTTTTTTTTGGTCCTGAAATTCAAATGAATCCCAGAAAGATCAATAAAACCTCCCGTAATACGCATTTGCATGTTCCGTATCAGTTATGCGATTCAAAGGATGTTGTTTTGGATTTTTTAATTAGTAATAATTTTGAAATTATTGCATTAGAAATTTCTAGTCAAAGTGTTCCATTGGAAAATGTTAGCCTTCCAGAAAACAAAAAAATTGCGCTACTTGTTGGAAATGAAATTGAAGGAATTTCTGAATGTTTTTTAAAGAGCTCCCATCAGATTGCTCATATCACTATGTTTGGAAAAAACAGCAGCATGAATGTTGTTCAAGCCACAGGAATTGCACTTTACGAGATTACCAAAAAACTAAAAAAAAATATCCTATAAACTCGGTCCATCAAGCGAGTTTGTCTATTTTTACTTAAAAACAAAAAATATGATGTCATCCAAGTTGATTGCAAACGGTATACTGAGAGCGATAATGATACTTCTCGCAACAGCTGTTGGAGTCTATTTATTGTACCAGATACAATCCGTTTTAATCTATCTTATTGTGGCATTGATTCTTACTTTAATAGGCAATCCAATTTTAGATTTTTCAAAAAAAAGACTCAAATTTTCGCATACGCTAGCCACAGTAAGTACGCTTGCAATTTTTGTGGCATTAATATTTGGAATACTGATTCTTTTTGTACCCTTAATTACCTCACAAAGCCAAAATCTATCTTTATTAAATACTAAAGAAATTGAAAAAAGTGTCCTCGAACTTTTTAATGAAATTACTATTTTTTTGGAGAGTCACCATCTTAATGTTAAAAAAATATTCAATATCAATAGTATTTCCTCGAGAGTTAATTTTAGTATTATCCCCAATTTCTTGAATTCTCTTTTAGGTACTTTAAGTAGTTTCGGCATCGGATTAGCTTCGGTATTATTTATTACTTTTTTCTTTTTGAAGGATAGGGTTCTATTTATTATTGGAGTCAAAAAATTAATTCCTGATAGCCATGAAGAACAAATACTACACTCCTTAGAAAAGATTAATCATTTACTTTCCCGCTATTTTATTGGATTGTTACTTCAGCTATTTATAGTATTTGTACTGTATTTGATTGTTTTGCTTATTTTTGGTATCCCTAACGCTATAATTATTGCATTTTTATGCGCCGTGCTCAATATTATCCCCTACTTAGGCCCGCTTATTGCATCTGTTTTAGCGGCATTGTTAACGATGATAAGTCATTTGGGGGGGGATTTTCAAGGCGAGATTTTGCCCGCAACTATTTATGTTTTGATTGGTTTTTGGATCGTTCAAATTATTGATAATAATCTTTCGCAACCAATCATTTTCTCTAAAAGCGTAAGTTCACATCCTCTGGAGATTTTTTTGATTATCCTTATTGCAGGCTTTTTGTTTGGTATTTTAGGAATGGTAATTGCTGTACCTTTGTACACTATTTTGAAAGTTATCGGAAAGGTGTTTTTTCCGGAAAACAAAATCATTCAATTATTAACGAAAGATATCTAACCTTGAATTCAGATCTATTAAATACAACGATTCAAAAATTTATCACCGATCACCTTCAGCAAAGCATCTCCGAATTAGCACTGCAAAAAAACCCGTTTCCTCACATCGAATGGAGTAAAATTTTGGGTCAAATAGGAAGTAAAGCCAAAGCAATAGATAAACTGCCCAGCTGGTTTTCTGCTGAAAACATTATTTATCCCTCCAAAATTTCGATAGAACAAACTTCATCAGAAATTACAGCTTTGTACAAATCAAATTTAATTTTTGGCGAAAGTTTAATTGATTTAACTGGCGGTTTTGGAGTGGATGATTATTATTTTTCCAAGAAGTTCAGAAAAGTTGTGCATTGCGAAATAAACAATGAACTTTCTGCGATAGTTGCTCATAATTTCAAGCAATTAGAAGCTCAAAATATTAGCTGTTACTCTGGCGATAGCATGTCTTTTTTGAAAAATAATGATGAAATTTATGACTGGCTATACATTGATCCTTCCAGAAGAAATGAATGCAAAGGAAAAGTCTTTATGCTACAAGATTGCCTTCCCAATGTCCCTGAAAATTTAGATTTTTATTTCTCTAAATCAAAAGCTATTTTAATTAAAACTGCTCCATTACTTGATATTTCTGCAGGTCTTGCTGAGTTGAAAAATGTAAAAAATATTCATATTATAGCTTTGAATAATGAAGTAAAGGAATTATTATGGGAATTACATAAAGGATATTCTGGTGCGGCGACCATAAAAACGGTTAATCTAAGTAAAAATAAAGAGGATTTTTTTGATATTCCAGCAACAAATTGCGTTCCGAACTTTGGTATTCCTGAGCTTTATTTATACGAACCCAATAGTGCTATTATGAAATCGGGAGGTTTTGATGCGGTGAGTTCTGTTTTTAAATTAAATAAATTGCATTCAAATTCGCATTTATATACAAATTCAGAATTGATTGATTTTCCAGGACGGATTTTTAAAATTGAGAAACAATTTAATTACAATAAGTTAGCCATGAAAAATGCGCTAGTCAATCAAAAAGCAAATATCACAGTACGAAACTTTCCAGAAAGTGTTGAAAATATCAGAAAAAAATGGAAAATAAAAGAAGGTGGAAATTCCTATTGTTTTTTTACAACGGACATGAATAATAACAAAATAGTATTACTTTGCGCTAAAATTTAAATCAACATGAAGTACGTATTTCTGACACTTTTTACCCTTACAAGCCTTTCTTTATATGCCCAAAAACCATGTGAATACAGTACCAATGTGGTCGATTCCATAGGTAGTTACAAAGTAACCAAAGAATACATGATTAGCGAAAAAAACTTTGCAGGAACGGCAAGTTATATTTTCTTTTCTTTGGCCCTCACAGATGGTGTTCCAACTTTAAACATTCAATTAATACAAAAAAGCAAAGGTTTTATGAAAGCCAATTGCTTTGATAAAAACTCTAAATTATTTCTTCAATTACACGATGGTAGCATTATTTCTTTAATTCATAAAGATCAAGAAAATTGCGGTACACTGTTGAGAGATGATAAAGGTTTTGATAATAGAGTTACTAGTGGCGAATTTTATTTTTTGAAAGATAGTTTTGAAAAACTAAAAAAATCACCCTTATCTTTAATGCGAATTAAATATTTGACCGATGTAGAAGACTATGTGATTAAAAAGGAATTTACATCTGAATTAGATACTAAAGTGTACGAACCAGAGAGCTATTTCATAAAAAACATTGCATGCGTTGAAAATTAATCACATTTCCATTTGGTGTTCGCAAGTTTATCGGTCATGCCCGATGCTAAGTTATAATGCCACCACTCTGAATCAAAGGCTTTAAAACCATTTCGAAGCATTATTTTTTTAAGCATCTTACGATTTTCGCGAATTTTCGCGTCTGAAAAAGGGTAATCATGGCGAGCTTCTTCTCCAAAAAAATCAAAAGGTGTTCCCATATCTAACTCTTGTCCTTTTAAGGTTACAAGTGTCAAATCAACAGCTCCGCCCCTATTATGGATAGATCCCTTTGCGGGATTTGCTACGTATTTTGGGTTAGAAACTATCTCCCACATTTTTTTTTGAATATCTAATGGACGATAGCAATCAAAAAGTTTTATTTTATATCCTTTGCTTATAAATTTTTTATTGGCCTTAATTAAAGCTTTTACAGTTTTCAGTCTAAGAAAACAAGTAGGGCAATCATAGACTTTTGATTTCATGAAATTGTCCACGGTAGCATACTTCATGTCGAAAATAAAATCAGAACTATAATCGCTTACTTTTACAAAGGTAGTATCGGATAGATCAGAATTAAAAACAGCCGGCATGTTCAAAGGCAGTTTTTGTGTCTGCTGTGCATTAAGCACTACAGAACACAGTAAAAAAAGGCATTTCAAAAGAATTTTATACATCGTGAATTTTTAATTTTCTAAATATATAAATTAAAAGATAAAAAAAGGCTCTAAAACAAAAAAACGACACTATTTCTAGTGTCGTTTTAAGTGAACGCAGAAGGATTCGAACCTTCGACCGCCTGCTTAGAAGGCAGGTGCTCTATCCAGCTGAGCTATGCGTCCATTGTTGTCGGGGTGGCAGGATTCGAACCTGCGACCTCCTGCTCCCAAAGCAGGCGCGATAACCGAGCTACGCTACACCCCGAGTGGCAAAATTTGCGGAGAGACAGGGACTCGAACCCTGGCGACGATTACTCGTCGACAGATTAGCAATCTGCTCCATTACCGCTCTGGCACCTCTCCTAAAACAATAAAACTTGTTTCGTTTTGCGGTTGCAAATTTAAGACATGTTTAGGTTTCTCACAACTTTTTAAGGTCTTTTTTTTAAATTATTTTCTATTTTTGTTTAAATCCATTCACAATCAAATACATAGATTTCAAAAAAAAATTTAAAATGGCCTCGTTTGGTAATTTGTTAAAGTATTTTAAAAAAAACACGAAAAAAGTTTAAATTTGCTATCAAAATTAATATAATTTAATAGTATGAATAAGAAAGTTGTTATTGTTTCAGCCGTTAGAACACCGATAGGAAGTTTCATGGGTAGTCTTTCCAGTATTACAGCGCCAAAACTTGGAGCTATCGCTATAAAGGGGGCATTAGATAAAGTGAATCTAGATAGAAATCTGGTAGATGAAATATATATGGGCAATGTAATACAAGCAGGTGTCGGACAAGCTCCTGCTCGTCAAGCAGCATTATTTGCCGGACTTTCTAATGAAGTAGCTGCAACTACCATAAATAAAGTATGCGCTTCGGGCATGAAAGCTGTAATGCTTGCTTCTCAATCCATACAGTGCGGTGACGCAGACATTGTAATTGCAGGCGGAATGGAAAACATGAGTTTAATACCGCATTATATGCATTTGCGTTCGGGTGTAAAATTCGGACCAAGCACAATGGTAGACGGTATGCAAAAAGACGGCCTTACCGATGCTTATGATAATAACGCAATGGGCGTTAGTGCTGATTTGTGTGCTCAAGAATACCAAATTACAAGAGAAGAACAAGATGCTTTTGCTGTAGAATCCTACCAAAGAGCAACGAATGCATGGAATTCTGGAAAGTTTGATAAAGAAGTAATTCCGGTTCCGGTGCCACAGCGCAAAGGAGATCCGATTTTTGTAAGCAAAGATGAAGAATACACCAATGTAAATATTGACAGAATACCTTCTTTGAATCCCGTCTTTACGAAAGATGGAACCGTTACCGCAGCTAATGCGTCAACAATTAATGATGGAGCAGCTGCTATTTTACTTATGAGTGAAGAAAAGGCAATTGAATTAGGGTTAAAACCACTAGCTTACATTCGTGGTTATGCCGATGCTGCTCAAGAACCAAAGTGGTTTACCACAAGTCCAGCTAAGGCATTGCCTAAAGCATTACAGAAAGCTGGCATTTCGCTAGATGAAGTTGATTACTTTGAATTTAACGAGGCTTTTTCAGTAGTTGGATTAGCGAATGCAAAAATTTTGGGATTGGATAGCGCTAAAATTAATGTAAATGGCGGAGCTGTTTCATTAGGACATCCGCTTGGTTGTTCAGGAGCGCGTATAATAGTTACTTTGCTTCATGTTTTAGAGCAAAACAATGGCAAAATTGGAGCAGCGGCTATTTGCAATGGCGGCGGCGGAGCTTCAGCTATTGTGATCGAAAGAATATAAAACAGTTTGTAGTAACAGTCAATAAAACATTCTGAATGTTTGGAATATGTAATTTAGCCATCATACCACTTCGACACGAACACAGTGATCGAAGTGAAATTATCTCACAGGTTCTTTTTGGAGAACATTTTGAGATCACAGACACTTATAATCAATGGTCAAAAATCAGAACGAATTTTGACCAATATGAAGGATGGGTAGACAGCAAACAATATCAGCTGATTACCCAAAATGAGTACAGGCAATTATCCGATGATGTTTGTATTTTAAACGCTGATTTAATAGAGTATATCTATAGTCCTGATGATGCTTTAATCCCAATTCCCCTTGGTGCAAGTTTATCGTTTTTAAATTATAATGAGATAAATATTCATCAATTCTGTTTTGAAGGAACAAGGATTAGTGGCACAAAACAGAAAGAAAATTTGATTAAAACCGCCTATATGTACTTGAACGCTCCTTACTTATGGGGGGGCAAAACCCCTTTTGGTATTGATTGTTCTGGTTTCACTCAAATGGTTTATAAACTAAACGGTTATGTTTTGTTACGTGACGCATCGCAACAAGCTACTCAAGGAGAAGCTTTAAGTTTTATTGAAGAAAGCGAACCAGGCGACCTAGCTTTTTTTGATAATGTAGAAGGTATCATAACGCACGTTGGAATAATTTTGGCTGACAACTACATCATTCATGCTTCTGGAAAAGTAAGAATTGATAGGCTAGATCATTTAGGAATTTATAATGCCGAAACTAAAAAGCACACCCATCAACTAAGGGTCATTAAAAAAATAGTTTAATAAAAAAGTCGTTCAATTGTGAACGACTTTTTAACTGTATAAATCCAAAAACTATCCTTTCGCCTTTAATGCTTCGTATTTATCTAGCATATCCAATGATCTGTATAGATTAAGTAGGAGCTTTGAAACATCTTTATTGCTTGAATCTAATTTTAATGCTTTTTCCAAATAATTCACAGCAGATTTAACTAGCTCTTCCTTTTTGTTTTTTAATTCGTCATACTTTTTCATATCCTCGGCGGTTGTACCAAGCATCGACATTTTGTCTGAAAATTCTTTTTTTCGATCTAACTTGGAATAAGCTAAATCGATATAGGTTTCAATATCGTTTGGATTCAAATCAATGATCGCCTTGTAATTAAGTTCTGCATTGGTTAAATTATTCTGCTCAGTGTATAAGAAAGCAATTTTCTTGAGAACTTCTGCTTTTTTAGAATTAGCTTTAGCATTTCTAGGCTTTACATGGGACCCTTGCTTCACCCCTAGATCACGATTACTAGCCGAGCCAAACAATTCTTCTTGATTAGTTAATTTGTTCGTTGCATAGTATTCCATGGAGTTGCCAGAATATTTTAATGATTTCAATATTTCATAGTTCTTCAGAGCTAAATCAAACTGTTTTGCATTAAAAAAATTAGAGGCCGCATTGTATAAATTAATGGTGTCTTTTTTATCCATTTCATACAGATAGACCATCTTATTGGCTGATTCGGCAAAATTATGCGCGTTATTATCAAGTGCAGCACTACGTTCTAACTCATTCTTTAATTCTTTAATGCCTTCACGAGCTTGAACTGCATATTTTAATTTACCTGAATCTAATTCAAACATTAAAATTTCATTGTAGCAAGCCACTGCGAGAGACATGTTTTTTGGCGCTTCTATTTTTTTATTTGCCTGAGCAATATAACTTTTGGCTTTTAAAAAGTAATATTCCGATTTATCATCTTCTTTTGCATTGGTGATTAAATACTCGATATCGTTTAGAATTTTTAGAGAACCTTCAGAATTACCGTTTGTTAATTCAATTTGGGCTAGGCTAATTTTATCCTTTTGGGCAATACTTGAAAGGCTAAGACTAAAGAGCAAAAGAGCTAAAAGGTATTTTTTATTCATAGTAGGTGGTTTGTTGGTATTGATTAGATTTGTTTTTTTTGTCATAAATTAACGTAAAAATTGTAATTAATTAACAATGCCAAAATAGAATATAATTTTGATTTGGCAAAAGCATTAAAAATAAAACTTCATGTTTTATTATTTTTTTATGCATTAAAATTGATTTGGCATTTTAGCGCAGGATTATTAATGGAAAATGCGTTTAATTATAAAAAAAAAGTCGTTTAATAAAATAAACGACTTTTTTTTAACATTTTTTATAAAGTTATTTCTTTATATTTTTGCTTTTAAGGCCTTGTATTCGGCTGTCATTTCCAAAGCACTGTAAACATTCATTAGGGTTTTCGCAACGTCAGTGTTTTTGGGATCTAATTCCACTGCTTTTTTAAGAAACGGAATTGTACTTTTAAATAAGTCCTCACGCTTTTTCTTCAAAGCATCATAACGCTTCATGTCATTAGCAGAAGTTCCCAGCTTATTCATCTCATCAATTATAGGCTTTTCATTTTCAAGTTTTAATGCGGCCAAATTAATGTACGCGTTAGTGTAACTTGGATTAATTTCGATTACTCGACTATAATATCTCTCGGCATCTGCAGTGTTTTTGGCATTGGCACTTAGTACCCCTAAATTGAACACTAAATCAGCATCATTTGGATTTTTTAATAAAATATCAGCGACTAGTTTTTTGTAGGTGTCAAAATCTTTTGCCTCCAAATACAAATTGGCTTCAGTTAAAGCTAATGATGTGTCTTCAGGATTGGCAGTTCTTGCATCGGCAACTGCTTTTTTCGCTTCGTCAGATTTTCCTTGTTGTACCAAAATTAGCGCTACATTTTTATAAATTTCACCCCTTTTTGATGGAATAACTTCGGTTCTTGGTTTTTCGTGAGTACCTAATTTAATCATACGATCTCTTTCAGCGGCAGTCAAATACATGTCTTCCTGAGAAGTAAGTTTATTAAGGGCATAAAAATTGGTTCCTTTCCCTGAGTAATTCAATTTTTTTAATTCATCATAATTACTTAATGCAGCATCGTAATTTTTTGAATTCACATACGTTGACGCAGCATAATACAAATTAATGGTATCTTTTTTATCTAACTTGTAGGCATCATAAAGTTTCTTTGCTGCAATTTCAAACTTGTCTGTTTTGGAATCAGCAATGGCTTCGTTGATCAACTTGTACTTAATATCGATAACTGATTTTGCTGCTTGGGCGGTATACTTTGACTTTCCAGAAGTTTTCTCCACATCCATTAACTGTTGAAATGCTGAAGCTGCAAGTAGAAGATTTGCATCTTTATCGACACTTTTGGTGGCTAAATCCAGCATTACATTTCCTTTAACAAAATAATATTGTGCTTTTTCAGCATCTGTAGCATTTGTCATTACTGCTTCAGCATCTAATAAAATAGTTTTAGCTTCGTCAGACTTACCTGACTTAAATGCTTTTTCAGCTGCTTTGATTTGATCTTTTTGTGCAAAAGTAGCTACTGATATCAGCATGGCTGATGCTAGCATTACATATTTACTCTTCATGGTGTTTAATGTTTAAAATTTATTTATTTACTTATTAATTATTCTTCGTTATCTTCATCTTGATCGTCTTCCTCGGATTCATCATCAAGAATTTCGTCATCTTCCTCGTTATCGTCCTCAATTGGTTCTTCATCAAGAATTTCTAACACAGGTTTTACTCTCTCGACAGCACCATCCTCTTCATTTTCATCAGCTTCATCTTTCATTACTTTGGTCACGGCGGCTATAGAATCTTTTCCTTTTAAGTTAATTAACTTGACGCCCTGAGTTGCACGTCCCATAACACGTAAATCTTCAATGGCCATTCTAATGGTTAATCCAGATTTATTAATGATCATTAAATCATCTGCATCTGTAACGGCATTAATCGATATTAGTTTACCTGTCTTTTCGGTAATGTTTAGGGTTTTTACTCCCTTACCGCCACGATTAGTAATTCGGTACACATCTTCACCATCATCGTCTACCAATTTGGTTCGTTTTCCATATCCGTTTTCAGTTACTACGAGAATTTGAGAATCTGAGATATTGTCTTTGTCTACAGTAACCATACCAATTACTTCGTCGGTGTCATCATTTAATGTTATTCCGCGAACACCAGAGGCAGTTCTACCCATTGGACGTGTTTTTGTTTCTT
>JBOFUD010000270.1:0-17344 GCA_051652385.1 Flavobacterium sp. | reverse complement strand
AACACCACAACAACCGAGGTTAAGATAAAAGAAAAGCGATAATGAAACCACAAAAATTAGTCGATCTTATTGGCAACACTCCACTTGTCATCAGTCAAAATTTAATTCAAAATCCTAAGGTAAAATTGTTACTCAAACTCGAAGGAAACAATCCTGGGGGAAGCGTAAAAGATCGCGCCGCCTACAACATGATCAAATCGGCAATTGAGCGTGGCGACATCAAAAAAGGCGACAAATTAATCGAGGCAACTAGCGGAAATACGGGAATCGCTTTGGCCATGATTGCACAATTATTCAACATTGAAATAGAATTAGTGCTACCCGAAGATTCGACCATCGAGCGTACACAAACCATGAGAGCTTATGGTGCCACCGTGATTTTGACTCCTGCAAGCACCGGAATTATCGGCTCAAGAGATTATGCCGACAAAAAAGTAGCTGAAGGAGGCTATATCATGCTCAACCAATTTGCTAATGAAGATAATTGGAAGGCGCATTACAAAACTACCGGTCCCGAAATTTGGGAAGATACCGAAGGAGCTGTAACTCATTTTGTAGCCGCAATGGGAACCACGGGAACTATTATTGGTACCTCTACTTATTTGAAAGAAAAAAATCCTTTGATCCAAATTATTGGAGCACAACCCAGTGAGGGCTCACAAATTCCAGGTATTCGTAAATGGCCACAAGAATATTTACCCAAAATTTTTGATGCCTCAAAAGTAGACACCATTATAGAAGTTTCCGAAAACGAAGCGAGAGCCATGACACAACGTTTGGCCAAAGAAGAAGGTGTTTTTGCTGGAATGAGTAGCGGTGGTTCGGTGGCTGCGGCTTTAAAAATAGCTGAGACTATAGAATCAGGAGTTATAGTTGCAATAATTTGCGATCGTGGCGATCGTTATTTGTCTTCGGATTTGTTTGAATAATTATTCAAATCGATTCTAGTTCTAATTTTTAGACCACAAAAATTCAGTAATAGCAACTATTTTAAATTTGATTTAGCTTCTAAATCAAATCATAAGTTCCAAAAGAAATGATTTTAAAAAAAGTAACCGTACTTCTAATCGCATTAATTAGTTCAATAGTAGTAGCACAAGAAAGTATCACAACAACCAAAAATAACTTGTACTTTATTGGAGTGGGTTATACCTTTGGGCAAACAATGTCACCGATAAGTATTTACCCAGAAACAAAAATTCAACAAGGTCTTGATCTTACACTCGGCGCCACTACCTATGAAAAAGGCAGTTGGGCCCAACTACTGAATCACCCAAAAACGGGAATTTTGCTTTCCTACGTCGATTTTGGAAATCATGAAAAAGTTGGCTACGGCATTACTTTAATGCCCTTCTTCGATTTTGGCGTTCTGAATAAAGTCACCGATAGAATCCGCTTGCAAGTCGGTTTGGGCGGCTCCTACAACAATCTCATCTATGACAAAGTGACCCATCCTGGCAACCATGCCATCTCAACACACTTTACCTGGGCTTTTCGTTCCTTTTTGTACTATGATGTACTGCACCGAAAAGACTTCAATCTTAAAATTGGCGGTGGACTTACCCACTCCTCCAATGGTCATACCCGCTGGCCTAATCTGGGTTTAAATTCTTATTTGGCTACGGTCAAAACCGAATTCAATTTTACAAAAAATACTATTCCTTTATCTGAGGAGACTGCCGTTGTTGGTTCCTCTGAGAGACAAACCTACTACTCAACTCGCTTGGGTTTTGGACAAAAAACATTATATAGAAATTACAATTCTCTTAAAAATGTATACACTGTTTCCTTTGGGGTGGGAAGAATAAAGAACAACTCGTTTAAATATGGACTAAGCTTCTATTATAGATTTTATGAAGATTATTATGACTACATCAAAGAAGAAGGTGATGTCATTACTAGTCATTTTCCAAAATTGACAAAAAAACCTTTTCAAAACGCCTCTGCTATTGGGTTATTTAGCAATTGTGAAATTTTAATAAACCATTTCAGTGTAGAAGCAGCATTAGGAATTAATCTTTACAAACCAGCTTACAAATTAGATTGGTATGTAAACAATGGAAGCTATACTCCAACAGGCTATATCGCTGACGAGTTTGGCGCCAAAGCAAAAATAAAACAATACGTTTCTTCTCGTTTGGGCTTACGATATTATGCCATTACTGCTAAAAAAGCGCCGCAACACAATGTATTTATAGCTGCGAATATTAATGCTAATGTAGGACAAGCCGATTTTTCAGAAATTAGTTTTGGCTATGTATTTTGCCCAAAATCAACAAAATAGCAAACATTGCATTTACCTCTGTTTTCGTAAAGAGTATATCAAGAATTTACTAAAGCATAAAAAAATCCCGCTCTATACTGTAGAACGGGATTTTTCTTGTACCATAGTTTTGCTTATTTTTTGCTCCACTCTGTAATACTGTCTTTATTCATTTTTACGTAATCTTGATTTTTGGCAACTTCAGCAGCTGTGAGAGACAATTTTGCAGTTTCGATAGCTCCGGCTTTATCCCCTTGTTTGGATTGAATTAATGACTTTAGACGCAAGAACCAAAATGGTTTTTCTTTAGACATTTCTAATGCTTTATCAATATAAGTTCTTGATTTTGCAAGATCTCCATTAGCCTGAAAAAGATACTGAGCCGATGAAAAATAGTCACCTGCTGTTGGTCCAGCTAACACTTTATCAATACTAGCGATAGTAATTTTTTCAGTAGGCACTTCGAATTTCATAGATACTGAAGAATTTTCCCAAGACAAATCCAAATGCCCAGAATTTAAATCCAATTCATTGATTCCAATAGTAAATGATTCAACAGCTTTTGGTAAAGATTCTTCTTTTACCGTTGTTCTCAAGACTACATCGGCTTCATTAAAAGTTTCTGGTAAGCCCCAATTATCTGTTTTGCTATAAAAAATAACTTCCCAACTTTCAATTTTTGGAATTGTATACAAAGCATACTTGCCTTTTTTTAGCGTTTTACCATCTATGATCACATCATCTGAAAACGAAATGGTAGTATTGGCATTTGCTCCAGTTCTCCATAATTTGCCAAAAGGAACAAGATTTCCAAAAACAGGTCTTCCTTTGGCCGCAGGTCTCGAATACACCACTTCGACCTCTGTTAATCCAACCGTTTGCATGATTGTCGCTTTTGGACTTGGCGCTGGTGTTTTTACTTGTGCTTCAATAGTGAAGTTGGCAATAAAAATTGCTAAAGCAATGATAATTTTTTTCATGTTTATATATTAAGTTAGTGGTTCAAATTTACAAATAAGAAGTTTAAACTATTACAAATTAATCAAAGATTTTGCACTTAAGATTCAAGTACTTACGATTAATAAAAAACCCACTGTCGTTTGCGTTTCATTACAATAAAGATGGCTCAAAGAAAAAAACTATATACCCTAACATTAAAAACCGAAATTCGAGATTATTTTGGCATTGATGTTCTTAAAATCGGCAACTATAATATCGGCGGTGTACAAATCTTGATCTTTGGAATGCAAACTTTGGTAGCCTACACAAAAAATGCCCGCTGCATTGGCTGCTTTTACACCATTGGTACTATCTTCAATTACGATACAATTTTCTTTGGGAGCTATAGACAAACTCGCTGCATGTTCAAAAATAGCAGGATCCGGTTTGGATTGTGGAAAATCTTCGCCACTAACGATGTGGGAGAAATATTGATGTAAATTGAAACGAGTAAACACCCGATCAATAGTAACATTTGAAGCTGATGAAGCCACAATTAATTGCATTCCGTTTTGGTGTAAATCTTTAATTAAATTTTCTACACCCTCCAATAATGTCAAATCCTCTTTGGTATCAAAAGCATCATTAAAGCGGTTGCGTTTTTCTTGAATTAAATCTTCTACTTCTTGTTGTAGCTTAAACTGATTCTTCAAAAATTGAAACGTATTACGAGTAGAAAAACCGGTAAAAGCAGTGTACATTTCTTTTGGAACATCTATATTTAACTGATCGAAGAGTTGGTAATACGCATAACGATGAACCGGTTCTGTATCTACAATTACCCCATCCATATCAAAAATTACTGTTTGTATCATTTTTTTTTAAGTTTTTAAGTTTCTAAGTGACTAAGAAACTAAGGTACTGAGTCACTTTATATATTGTTAATTTATTGAACTAATGCCTTTTGTTCTGATGAATTAAAAGCAAAAAGCTAATCACCAAGTACTAAAAGCTAATTATTTGAGCAAATGACGAATTACAGCCTCGGCAGCGTGCAAACCAAAAAGGCCCGGCATATAACTGTTGGTTCCATAAAACGATTTTTTGAAATTCGATCCATCGGTCAATTTTAGACTGTTGGGGTCCTGAATTTCAGAGGAGAAAACCACTTTTAACTTATCAATTTTTAATTCTTTTAATCGTCTTCTAATTGTTTTGGAGAAAAAACAATTGATGGTATTTGAAATATCGGTTACTCTTACTTTTGAAGCCACCATTTTTCCGCCAGCGCCCATACTGCTGATGATTTTGACTCTGTTGCGTTTGGCCGATACAATCAAATTAATTTTTGGAGTGACACTATCAATGCAATCTAAAACATAATCATACTCTTTGGTTACAATTTCCAAAGCGCGTTCGGGAGATAGAAATTCTTCTATTCTAGTTAAATTTAGCGCTGGATTTATATCCATCAAACGGTCGCCAACAATGGTTACTTTGGGTTGCCCTACGGTTGAATGCAAGGCGGGTAATTGGCGATTAATATTGGTGATGTCGACTACATCGCCATCAATTATAGTCATGTTGCCTACTCCTGCTCTTGCCAAAAACTCGGCAGCAAAGGAACCTACTCCGCCTAGTCCAACGACCAGAACATTGGCGTTTTGTAATTTTTGTAATCCTTCGGCTTTAAATAAAAGCTCGGCTCTTTCTGTCCATTCTGCCATATTCTTTGTTTGAATTTTTTTTCTTTTAAATCATTACATGAAGGCCCATTCTTACCTTCTAGCCCCGGTAGGAGCGGCATCCTTTGCTTTTTTTCTTTAAAAAAGCAAAGATATAGCGGATAACGGGACTTTGCTGGCTAAAATGCCTTTTTTTTCTGCTTCTAATAAAATAAATCTTTTAAAAATCAATCGAGTGCTAGTCCAAATACTTGGATACTATTTTGATTGATTTGGCTTTGTAATTCGGTAATCGAGATTTTTTTATAGTGTGCAGCCAAAGCATAAACGGCTTCAATTCCGGCATCGAGAGTGTCGGTTTCTAGAAACAATTGATGGTTGGGAACTTTTTGAAAAACGCTCGCTAAAGCAGGATTTTGGACTAGATATTTACCAAAGGATAGATAAAAACCATTGTCGATTAAGGATTGGGCCACAATTTCGTTTTTTGAAAATCCGTGGATAATTAAGGGTACGGTAAGTTTCATTTTTTTGCAAATGGCAATTACTTCCTGAAAAGCGGCCACGCAATGTATGACCACTGGCTTATTGTACTGTTGTGCCAAGCGTACTTGTTGCTCAAAAACGAGCTGCTGAAGCTGCAACGGAATGGCAATTCGTTTGTCTAAACCGCATTCGCCCAAGGCCAAACAATTGGGGTCTTGGAGTTGTTGCTCGATGATTTCTAAATCGCTTGCTACTCGCTCCTCCACAATATACCAAGGATGAATGCCAATAGAATAATAAGGAAAAGAGTCCTTGAACTCGTTAGGATATTGATTGACCAACTCGATTCGGTTGGGATTTTGAGTGGCTTTATGCGTATGTAAATTGAAATAATGCATTAGTCATGAAACTTTTTTACTCCTGCTTTTATAGCTATTGGCAAATCGTTTTCCAACGGTACGATGGGACAAGAATACTTGTGATTGTAGGCACAATAAGGATTGTAAGCCTTATTGAAATCGATGAGAAGGGTATCTCCTGTTGGAATTATTAAGTCGATATAGCGCCCACCGATGTAACTTTCTTTACCGCAAGTCAGGTCAGAAAAAGGTAAAAACAAATAATCGGTATAGTCCTCATTTTTGGCCAATTCAATATTTTGGTACACATTGAGCACCAAAGCTTTGCCGCTGATGGTAAAATGTGCTTCTCCGAATTTGATATACAAAGGTTTTCTTGTGGTTGACGTTTTCATTTCGAACACTTTTTCGTTAGGTGTACGAACGAATTTCGCTGCTATTTGCAATTTTGGCTGGAAAGGAAAAAAATCTAAAGTTTTAAAAACGGCTAAATCTTCTTTAAGCAAAGGACTTTTTTCTGCGGAAGCATATTCAGCATTGAGTTCCTTTTGGAATTTTTCTACTGCCTCAATCCCAATTTGTATTTGTCCAAAGGATGCATTACTGAAGATAATCATCAAAACAAGAAGTGCTTTTTTCATTTTTGGTAGGTTTTTTGTAAAAATAGTTTAAAGTTGGCAGCCAACAAAGCGCTTACAAACTTAGTTAGTACCTTTGCCAAAACGAAAAGAAAGATGCTGAAAACAGGAATGCAACGTTATTTTGATAATTATCGAGGATTTTCAAGAGAAATTTGGATACTTACTCTAATGACTTTTATTAATCGAGCAGGCACGATGGTACTGCCTTTTTTGTCAAAATATTTAAAAGAAGATCTTGGCTTTTCGTTTAGTCAAGTAGGTTGGATTATGGTTTGTTTTGGATCAGGCTCCATGTTAGGCTCCTGGCTTGGAGGTAAACTATCAGATAAAATAGGCTTTTATAAAGTAATGATTTTTAGTTTATTTACCACCGGTGTTTTATTTTTCTTCCTACAATATATCACTACTTTTTGGGGCCTCTGTATGAGTATTTTTTTAATCATGTCTATTGCCGATATGTTTCGTCCTGCCATGTTTGTTTCATTAGGAACTTATGCCAAACCCGAGAATAGAACTCGTGCCTTAACCCTAGTACGATTATCTGTCAATCTAGGTTTTGCTGCCGGTCCTGCTTTGGGAGGTCTAATTATCATGGGAATGGGCTACCAAGGATTGTTTTGGGTAGACGGTGCGACTTGCTTGATTGCAATACTACTATTTGCCGTTTTGATTAAAGAGAAAAAAACCACTATCGATCACGAAAAATTGAAACAAATTAATGCTACGCGAGTATCCGTATTTAAAGATAAAATATTTTGGATTTTCTTATTCGTCTGTTTTATTACAGCGGTATTGTTTTTTCAATTGTTTACTACCTTGCCTTTATACCATAAAGAACAATTTGGGTTGAGTGAATTTCAAAGTGGCCTTTTATTATCCTTGAATGGCTTGATTATCTTTTTTCTAGAAATGCCTATTGTGAGTACCGCGCAACGAAAAAATAGCAACAAACTAAAAATTATTCTTTGGGGGTGTGTTTTAATGTCAATTGCCTTTTTGGTCTTATTGTTTAATAATTGGGTCGGATTTTTAGTAGTTAGCTTGATTTTTATCACCTTTGGAGAAATGTTTATTTTTCCATTTTCTAATTCTTTTGCGTTGAGCCGCGCTCCCAAAGGACATGAAGGACGCTATATGGCACTTTTTACCATGAGTTTTAGTTTGGCTCATATTGTAAGTTCCAAAACAGGAATGGATATCATTAGTAATTTTGGCTATCAAAACAATTGGCTTTTCATGGCTTTCTTGGGCGGATTATCGGTTTTGGGCAGCATTTGGGTTGTAAAACTAGTTCGTACCGAAAATACATAACGTACTCTTGCAATACGATAGCGATTACGCACAACTTACTTTTTCATACCTTTGAACAAATAAAAACAACTATGTATCACATCCTAGCACAACTAAACAAAATCATTTTACCGAGTTTTACTAAACAAGGAGTTGACATTTCAAAAGCCAAAAAATGGCAAATGGCAATTATCGGTTATCGTTATTACGTAACCAAAAGGGCCCTTTAATCTGAGATTTTTAATGCATTTTTAAAGTTTTTTCAATAGGAATTAAAATTTGAAAAGAAGTTCCGAAACTGTTTCTTTTAAAAATACAGTCTATCAATATTTTAAGCAAGGAACCCGAAAAGTTTTGTATAATTTCAATCTTCAAGTCTTTAAAACTTTAATTAAAAAGCTATATTTGCTTTTGAATCAAATACAACAATGGAACAATTTATAGTATCTGCGCGTAAGTATCGCCCCCAAACCTTTAAGGACGTTGTGGGTCAAAAAGCGATTACCAATACTTTGCTTAATGCTATAGAAAACAACCATTTGGCTTCCGCCCTTTTATTCACGGGTCCGCGTGGTGTTGGTAAAACAACTTGTGCTAGAATTTTGGCTCGAAAAATTAACCAGCCTGGTTATGATGATCCCGAGGAAGATTTTGCTTTTAATGTTTTTGAACTCGATGCAGCTTCGAACAATTCGGTAGATGATATTCGGAATTTGATTGATCAAGTGCGCATCCCACCGCAAACCGGTCAATATAAAGTCTATATCATCGATGAGGTACACATGTTATCTTCTGCTGCTTTTAATGCTTTTTTAAAAACATTAGAAGAACCACCAAAACACGCGATTTTTATTTTGGCCACCACCGAGAAACATAAAATTATACCCACGATTTTATCACGTTGTCAGATTTTTGATTTTAAAAGAATTACCGTAAAAGATGCCAAAGAACATTTGGCCGACGTTGCCGAAAATCAAGGGATACAATTTGAAGATGATGCCTTACACATTATTGCTCAAAAAGCAGATGGCGCCATGCGTGATGCTTTATCAATTTTTGATCGTGTGGTTTCGTTTTGCGGAAATAATTTAACGCGACAAGCTGTAACGGAGAACCTAAACGTTCTGGATTACGAGACCTATATCAACATCACCGATTTGATTTTGGAAAACAAAATTCCAGATGTGTTGTTGGCTTTTAATACCATTTTATCCAAGGGGTTTGATGCACATCATTTTGTATCAGGTTTGGCCTCACACTTTAGAGACTTATTGGTAGCTAAAACGCCTGCTACCTTAACTTTATTAGAAATGGGCGAACAAGCTCAACAATTGTATGGCGTACAAGCTCAAAAATGCAGTGCCGCATTTTTACTAAAGGGAATTGAGATTGCAAACGACTGTGATTTGAAATACAAAGTCAGTCAAAATCAACGATTATTAGTAGAACTTTGTTTGATGCAATTGGCCTCTATCACTTTTGATGGAGAAAAAAAAAAGCTGAGTCTTTCATAATTCCACCCACTTATTTCCGAATAAGTAATTATTCAATTACAGAGGTACAACAACCTGAAGTTAAGATTAAAACAGTTGATGCTGCTGCAGAACCAAAAACACCAACTACAACCAATGCTATTCCAGAAATAGAGGAGCCTATAGCAGAGGTAGTAAAGCCTGTTCTGGAATTCAAACCTGACGAATCTAAATTTTCAGCCTTCTCCCTATCAAGCATACGAGCCAAAAAAGCATTGGAAGAAAGCAGCAAATCAATCGTTAAAGAAGTGGTTCATTCGCCCACAGAACACTTTACAGAAACTCAAATGTTGTTGCAATGGACAAAATATGCCCAGAAACTAGGCAATAAAGGGTACAAAATAATGGAATCGTTGTTGTTGATAAACGATCCAAAATTAGAAGGTACCAAAATCACGATCGAATTACCGAACGAGGGCTCAAAGCTAGATTTTGAAAGTGAAAAACACGGCCTTTTAGGACACTTAAAAGGACATCTACACAATCACGAAATCACGATTGATGTGATAGTAAACGAAAGTATTGAGATCAAAAGAAATTTGAACGATCAAGATCGCTATAATCGTTTAAAAGAAATTAATCCTGCCATTGATTTACTTCGCACCACATTTGGCTTACACATAGACGCCTAAAATGATTATAAATTTGTAAAATTTAACTTTTTATTTGCCTTGTAAACTAAAAGAAAGCCCTTTTTAAACTTTAATTTTGCCGTTTTAAAAAAATAAAAAATTATTACACTAAAATGGAAAAAAAACAGGCAAATGTAGCTCCTCTGGGACTATTAGGTTTTGGCATGACTACAATATTATTAAACATTCATAACATGGGCTTTTTCCCGGTTAGCGCTGTGATTATTGCCATGGGAATTTTTTATGGCGGAATGGCACAGATTATAGCAGGTATCTTCTCTTTTTATCAAGGAAAAACTTTCGCTGGCACAGCCTTTACTTCTTATGGATTTTTCTGGATCTCCTTAGTTGGAATCTGGTTACTACCTAATACGGGATTCGAAATGGCGGGATCGACTCCTGCTCCTTTTTTTGCATGTTATTTAACACTTTGGGGATTGTTCACCGCTTTGATGTGGTGGGGTACTTGGGGTGGTAGCATAGTACAGCAATTTGTGTTTTTATCGTTGACTGTTTTATTCTTTGCTCTTGCACTGTCAAAATTTTTAAATAGTGAAGCAATAAACGAAATAGCAGGTATTATTGGCGTGATTTGCGGTGGAAGCGCCTTTTATCTTGCTATGGCTGAACTCCTTGAAGAGGTCAAAAACAAAAAAGTTTTACCTTATTAGAGTATAAAAAAAAATAGGGCTGTTCAAACAATCTTGAATAGCCCTATTTTTTGATTGAGTATTAAATTTTTCCGTAATACATTGCTTTTACAATCCCGTCTGATAGTCCAATTTTCGGAACATAAATTTGTCGCGCACGACTCCATTTCATGGCATTCAAATAGATACGTGTGGCGGGTACAATCACATCGGCACGGTCGGAGTTTAATCCTAATTGCGAAATACGTTGATCATATGTCAAGGAATTCAAATAATTGTATTGTGTGTTGATGTAAATAAAGGACAATGGTTTTTCTTGAGGTTTACCAGACATTTTGAACAGTTTATTAATATTTCCACCTGAACCAATTAGCGTTACCTCTTCAAAATCAGCTGTGATGGATTTGATCCATTTTTCAATTTCGTCCCAAACCACCTCATGAACCATATCATTAAGCAATCGTACAGTACCAGCCTTAAAAGAGCGAGAGGTTATCATTTTTCCGTTAGAAAACAGCGTAAACTCTGTACTTCCCCCACCTACATCTACAAATAAATAAGTTTCATCGGTTTTGAGTAAATGATGTAAATCTGTTGAAGCAATAATGGCTGCTTCTTTTTTACCATCAATAATTTCAATTTTGATGTCAGCTTTTTTCTTGATCAAAGCCACTACTTCTTTGGCATTATATGCTTCACGCATGGCCGATGTGGCAAAAGCCTTATAACATTCAACTTTGTGAACCTTCATTAGCAGAAAAAACGCTTTCATGGCATCACACATCCTTTCAATGTTTTCTTGAGAAATTTCGCCTACCGTAAAAGCATCTTGCCCTAAACGAATAGGGACACGTACTAAGGAACTTTTACTAAACTGAGTCTCCTTGCCTTCTTCCTCAACAATATTAGCTATTAGCAATCGCATGGCATTAGACCCAATATCAATAGCGGCATATTTTTTAATTGTAATCATACTTCCTTCTATCATTGTTATGTTTGAAACTTTTTTACTTTAAATATTTTCTGCAATTACTTCCAATTTATTGTGATAGTATTTGTATGTCTCAACTTGAGCCCTAAATAAGGGTTCACCTTCAGATTTGCGGTACTGATTGTCTAATTTATCCGAGTGGTATCTTGCTTTTACATTGCCTTTCCAACCTAAGTCAAAATGATCTATCAATTCATCTTTGATATCTTGGTCGTAAATTGGACAAGTTACTTCTACCCTGGCGTCCAAATTTCGCGTCATAAAATCAGCAGAGGAAATGAAAACATCCGGAATTCCTGCATTACCAAAAATATAAACTCTTGAATGTTCTAAATAGTTGTCAACGATACTAATAGCTTCTATATTTTCACTTAATCCTTTTATACCAGGAATCAGAGAACAAATGCCTCTAATTTGCAATTGCACTTTTACTCCTGCTTTACTGGCTTGATATAGTTTATCAATCATTTCGAAATCTGAAAGGCTATTCATCTTTAATCGGATATACGTTTTTCTTCCAGCTAAAGCATGCGAAATCTCTCTATCAATCAATTTTATAAATTTACCTCTGGTGTAATGAGGTGATACAATCAAATGTTTATAACGATGCACCCTATAGTTCACGTCAAAAAAATCAAAAATTCTGTTGATGTCTTTTAAAATCTGCTGATGACTCGTAAAAAGTGTTACATCGGTGTATACTTTAGCAGTTGATTCGTTAAAATTTCCTGTCGAAACAAACCCATAACGCTTTATCTTTTCGTTCTCTAGACGCTCAACTACACAAATCTTACTGTGAACTTTTAGTCCTTTTATTCCAAAAATTAATTCAATGCCCTCCGTTTTCATTTGTTCAGCATAGGAAATATTGGAGGCCTCGTCAAATCGAGCTTGCAATTCAATTTGCACGGTAACTTTCTTACCATTTTTCGCGGCATTTATAAGTGAACTAATGATTTGCGAATTTTTGGCTAAGCGATACAAAGTTATTTTAATAGAAATCACCGTAGGATCTAAAGCTGCTTCTCTCAAGAATTTCGTCAAATAAGAAAACGATTGATAAGGTGCATTTAACAAAAAATCTTTCTCGCTTATTCTGTCCAGCATACTCCCTTCAAGACTTAATCCGGGTATGGGCAGCGGAACATTGGCTTGATAGAGCAAATCAAATCGCCCGAGATTTGGAAAACTCATATAATCGCGTCTATTGTGGTAGCGTCCGCCGGGAATGATGCTATCTGTTGATACAATATGCATTTTGTCAAGAAAAAAGCGAAGGGTATCTTGTTCAATTTCTTGGTCGTAAATAAAACGGACAGGTTCGCCTATGCGTCTATCTTTTACACTCAAAGAAATTTTTTCTATCATACTTTTACTCAAATCACTATCAATGTCCAATGAGGCATCTCTTGTGATTTTTATCATGTGTGCTGATATTTGTTGGTAATCGAATATATTAAAAATATTACCTAAATTCTGACGAATAACATCATCCAAGAGAATAACATATTGTTTTTCATTTTTGGAGGGCAACACCACAAAACGATTAATAGTCTTCGGAATTTCGACCACCGCATAGCGCACTTCATCCTCTTTTTTCATCACTAATTTGATGGCTAAATATCCAAAAGTGTCTTTCAAAAGTGGAAATTCAGCCAAATCATTCAGTATAATGGTTACCAATTCTGGGCTTACGCGTTGAATAAAAAAGTCTTTTAGATAATTTTCTTGTTCTTTATCAAGATCATTTTCTGTAATAATGTAGATATTTTCTTTTTGCAATTGATTTTCAATGGCACTCAAAATACGCAAACTTTCTTCTTGGTGTTCAATTACAATTTCGGTAATTTCCTTTACTAATTGCTGAGCAGAAACACCACCTAAATACTTTTCACCGGATATGCCCGAAAGGCTTAATCTTCGAATTGCGGCAAATCGAACTCTAAAAAACTCATCCAAGTTATTGGAAAAAATACCTAAAAATCGCAATCGGTCCAACAAAGGAACCGAGGTATCGGCAGCCTCTTGCAGTACTCTGGCATTAAATGCTAACCAACTTTTTTCTCTGTCTATATATTTATGTGTCAAAATATTATTGTTTTAAATCTTTAGGAGTTATAAAATGCAATGTTTTACCTTTTTTAATTGAATTCCAATCTTCCACATCAAACTGCAAAGAAACAAATCCTGACGTGGGAACATTATTAATCAAAACATCCCCAAATTTATTAACAAAATCGGTAATTGCACCATTATGACCAAAAAGAATCACATTATCAAAATCATTTTTACATGATTTAATAACATGGGTTAGTTGGTCCTCATCAAAAGTATACAAATCTTCAACATACACAATACTTTCAATGGGATACGATAGGTTTTGTGCAAAAATTAAAGCGGTCTGAGAAGCACGCTCCGCAACACTTGACCAAAATAAATAAGACTTGGGTAAATATTTTGAAATATAGCTTGAAACTACATGAGCCGCATGCACCCCCTTTTTGGATAGCGGTCGGTCTACATCTTGTATCGGAGTTTCCCAACTTGATTTAGCATGACGTACTAATATTAAATTTTTCATATCTGTGATTGTTTATTTGCTCCTTAGGCCTTACTTCTGTGCTGATAATTGGAAAAAATAAGGATTCATAAATTACAGCTATTTTGTTAATTCATACCCCTCAATAAATTAATTAACAATTGTTTATGTATTACATCATGCCAAAGCTTGTACTTAAAATTGAAGTGTTTAATCTGATAAAATACAGTGTTCTTTGATTATTTGAAAATCTATGTTATTTTTTTATTTTTATTGCAAATTTATCTTACAAAAACAAAATATTAGTCGATGAATTTATAAAAGCGAGACTAATAAAACTCCTTTCAACGAGTTTTTAGGTAAGTTATAGAATAAAAATTGAATTATTTTCCTTTGTATCTAATTTTGAGACAGTTAATTAATATATAATTTTATTCTACTTACCACTTTACTATGAATAAAAAATTACTTAAAAAAGTAAAACAACATAAAGAGCTAGATAAAACTGATTTTATCTAGCTCTTTATGTTGTTTTTTTTTCAGATGACATCACAATCATCGAGTAACTTAAAAAGACTTTTGCAAAACCTACTTCATTTCTATTTCATTTTAAATTAAATTCTCATGAAAATAAATAGTACTCCAATCAACTTCCGCAAGATCTTTATTTTGCTTTCCCTATTTCTATATGGAACCATTTTTTCTCAGGTTGATTTAAGCGGGATCACGTTAAACTTCAGGAACGCTAATAAGACAATTTTAGTTAACAACGGATCAAATGGCAGTTCAGTAGGTTCCGTACACAAATATAGCAATCTAGTTACTAAAGGTGCCCTAGTTATTTATGGTAAACTAACTATCACAGGAATGACAAATGGTATGACGATAGCTACTTTTGATGATGACGCTAGTAATATTGAGCGCTTTCAGCCTCAATTAACTAATCCAAACAGTAATACAGGACTAGTAACTTATAAATTAGAACTTTTCGATACAAGCACTAATTTACCCGTTTCGATCCAAAATTTCTCGCTTGGTGGAGTAGATTTAGACGGCAGCGCTACTAACAAAAGAGAAATTTATCAAATTGAAGGATTTTCTAATTATCAATTAGACTCAAGTACCTTACTGACTATTTCTACTATTGGAACCAAAACACAAATTTCAGGTAGAACAACGGAGTTAACAGGCATTTCATTTGATGCAACAGCATCATTTATTGCTAATTATTTAGTTCCTACCAATACCATAGTTTTTTCAATGGGAGCTATCGGAGATATGAGTTCAAGACAGTATTCTTTACAAATCGGTATTCCCACAGGATCTTTTCCAAATCCTGTTTACAATATAGACGCATTGAATGATGTATCACCACTTATCATCAATGGAGCTTTAGGTGGAATTGCATTTACAAATATTCTTTCTAATGATAAGTTAATTAATTCATCCAATCCAAATGGAATTCCTGTAGTGCTTAATGATTTAAATTTATCGTTTGTTAGCGCATCACATCCAAATATCTCATTAAATGGAACTAATGTTACTGTTGGTCCTAATACTCCTGCGGGCGATTATACGTTAAGATATAAAATTTGTCAAAAGTCACTACCAAATAATTGTGATGAAGCAGATGTTATAATTAAAGTAGGCCTACTCACTCTTAATGTTGCACCAAATCAAATTAAATGTTTTGGTGAAAAAGGAAGTGTAGTTTTGACTACTACTGGAGGAAATGCTCCCTATACTTTCTCTGGTGCAGCTACAACTAACCTATTACCAGGAAATTATTCATATACTGTGACCGATGCCAATAATTGGACTGATACTAAATCTGTAACAATTTCTCAACCTACAGCAGCGCTTTTTGCCTCTGTTGGATCTGTACAAAATGTAAACTGTAGAGGTGCAGCTACCGGCTCAGCTACTGCTTCTGCCACTGGTGGAACAGCTACTTATTCCTACAGCTGGAATACAACTCCGGTTCAAACCTCCTCAACAGCTACAGGCTTGGCTGCGGGAACCTACACAATAACGGTAACCGATTCTAAAGGATGCACTGATACAGAACAAGTAACTATAGGACAACCGGCAACAGCTTTAGCTTTAGCTGTTTCTGCTAAAACAGATGCTTCTTGTTTTGGAAGCAGTACAGGATCGGTAACTGCGGGCGCTGTTTCAGGTGCTGTGGGTGCTGTCACTTATACTTGGAAAAATGCTGCTGGTACTGTAGTTGGTTCTTCTGCTTCTGTAAGCAATTTACCTGCCGGAACTTATACGCTAACCGTAACGGATACTTGCTCTTCTCAATCTAATTCGGTAACGATCGGACAACCGGCAACAGCTTTAGTTTTAGCTGTTTCTGCTAAGACAGATGCTTCTTGCTTTGGAAGCAGCACGGGATCGGTAACTGCGGGCGCTGTTTCAGGTGCTGTGGGTGCTGTAACTTATTCTTGGAAAAATGCTGCTGGTACTGTAGTTGGTTCTTCGGCTTCGGTAAGCAATTTACCTGCAGGAATCTATACGTTAACCGTAGCGGATACTTGCTCTTCTCAATCTAATTCGGTAACAATCGGACAACCGGCTGCTTTTGTAAGTGCAACAGCAATTATAGTAAACAATAATAATTGTGCGGGATGTAGCAATGGTTCTATTGATGTTACCGTTACTGGGGGAACAACTCCTTATTCTTACTCATGGACTAATGGAGCTTTTACTGAAGATATCTCAAATTTACCAAATGGTTCGTATGGCATTGAAATCACCGATAAAAAAGGTTGTAAAGCAAACTATGTTTATATGATATCTGAATCTGGTATATCTATCACAAAAGATGGAACTTATGTAGATATAAACAATGATGGTGTTACCAATGCAGGTGATGTGGTTTCTTATAACTTCATAATCAAAAACACGGGTAATGTATCGTTGACTAATGTAACTGTAACCGACAATAATGCTACTATCACTGGAGGGCCAATTGCCTCTCTTGCAGTGGGTGCCACTGATGCTACTACGTTCTCTGGAACACATATAATCACGCAAGCCGATATCAATACTGCTTACGTCTATAATATAGCAACTGTTTCAGGAAAAGATCCAGATGATAAATCTGTAACGGATATTTCTACTGATCCAACGCCTTGTACTTCTTGTCCTAAAGATCCAGAGTGTACGGATTGTACGATCACCGAATTAAACCAATCTCCAAGTATCAACATCACCAAAGATGGAACTTATGTAGATACAAACAATGATGGTGTTACCAATGCCGGTGATGTGGTTTCTTATAACTTTGTGATCAACAACACGGGTAATGTACCATTGACTAATGTAACTG
>JBOFUD010000269.1:0-1510 GCA_051652385.1 Flavobacterium sp. | reverse complement strand
GAGGATTTGTTGGCAATAGCGAGCAAAAACGAAAATTACAAACCCTTGTTCGAGAAATTTAAAGCCTATCAGCAGGCGGATTATCCTACGGTGGATTTGTCGGAGGAATTTACGGTGCTCGAAAAATTGTTTGAAGGCGTGAGTTTGATTGGAGATTACAGCGAGAAAATAAAAGATCAGGTGTTGTCGCAGGGCGAATTGCTATCGGCCAAATTGATTACCGCGGCTTTGAAACAACAAGGGATTCAAGCAAATTTTGCGGATGCAAGAGCCTTAATAAAAACCGACGCGAAATTTGGTGATGCACAACCGATTGATCCGATTTCGAAGAAAAATGTGGTGCAGTTTTTTAAGCAACATAGCGACAAAGTCAATGTTATTACGGGTTTTATTGGTTCGAATAGCAAAAATGAAGCCACGACTTTGGGTCGAAATGGGAGTAATTATACAGCTGCGTTGTTTGCTAATTATTTGAATGCGGAAGAATTACAGAATTTTACGCATGTAGATGGGATTTATACTGCCAATCCAGAATTAGTTGAAGATGCCAAAAAAATCGATTTTTTGTCGTTTAATGAAGCGAACGAGCTGGCCAATTTTGGGGCGACTATTTTACATGCCAAAACGATTATTCCGCTTTTGGAAAAAAATATTCCACTTCGAATTTTGAATACGTTCAATCATGAAAATAAGGGGACGTTGATTACTTCGAATTCGGGGAAAGAAGGCATCAAAACGCTTTCGGTGCTCGAGAATGTGGCGCTGGTTAATTTAGAAGGACGCGGTTTGTTGGGAAAAACCGGTGTCGATGCGCGTATTTTTAGAGTCATGGGCGATAATGATATTAGCGTGAGTATTATTTCGCAAGGATCATCTGAGCGAGGCATTGGTTTGGTGGTTGCCGCTGACCAAGCTAGTAAAGCGATGATGGAATTGGAAAAGGAATTCGAAAATGACTTTTATTCTAAAGATGTTCATAAAATATCGGTAACAGATAATGTTTCGGTTATTTCGATTATTGGTCAGGATTTAAGTACGTTTCACAAACCCTATACCGCGTTGATCAAAAATAAAATTGTTCCGATTTTGTTCAATAATACCGTGACGGGAAAGAACGTGAGTTTGGTGGTCAATAAGTCTGAATTGAATCGTGCGTTGAACGTGATTCACGGGGAAATTTTTGGCGTTTCGAAGAAAATTAATATCGCAATTTTCGGACACGGATTGGTAGGAGGCACGTTGATTAACCAAATTTTGGAATCGGCCGATGCGATTGAGAAACGAAAAGACATTCGTTTGAATGTTTTTGCCATAGCCAATTCTAAAAATGTGTTGTTGAATAAAAATGGGGTCTCGCCGAATTGGAGAAACGAGATTCAAACTAACGGACATTCTTATTCTATCAAAGAAATTATTGCGTATGCCAATGCGCATCATTTAGAGAATTTAATTGCCATTGATAATACGGCTAGCGCTGCCTTTGTTGAAAATTATATTCCATTAATTGAAA
>JBOFUD010000268.1:0-19979 GCA_051652385.1 Flavobacterium sp. | reverse complement strand
AAGCACTAATGTTATCATGCAAAAAAGCGGCTATGTTTTTGCGTTCAAATTCCTGTCCGTCAATTGTAGCATTGATCAGGTTTTGTTGTATTTTGTTTTGTAGCTCTCGAACTTTATTTTTTTGTTTTAGTTTTTCGGTAACAGAAAAAAAATAGAAAAATAATAGTATTATCATTGAAACTATTACAACGATAATGACGATTTTTTTATTGCGGGATTGCTGTTCTAACCAATAGGTTTCTTTCGTTTTAAAGGTGGATGAAATAGCCGATATTTCTCTTTTGTATTCATCCAATTCTAGATTTATGCCTGCTAAGTTTGCTTTTTTTATTTTTTCCTCTGCATTTATTTCTTCATTGAGTTGGTTAAATTTTTGTAGGTTGTTGTAGGCCTCTTTATAGGTGCCAATTTGATTTAAAAATTTAGAATATTCTAAATATGCGTATGAAAGATCTGATTTCTCTTGTTGTTTGTTGCCGTACTGAATAGCTTTTACAAAATGTTCACTTGCTTTTTTTGGGTTGTTTTTATTCGAAAAATACATGCCATTTAGCATGTGTTTTACAGTGTTTAAACTAGGATCGCCAAATTTTTTAAAGTGTGAATTTACAAATGTCAAATATCGAAACCCCTCATCGTATTTTTGAATATCAAAGTACGCCCAAGCCATGTTGACTTTGGTAAATACCATTTTGGAGGTGTCTTTAGTTTGAATAGAATACTCTACCGATTTTTGGTAATGATAAATTCCCTTTTTGAAGTTTTTTTTGTCAAAAAAATAAATGTTACCAAGGTTGTTATGGATGAAATTTTTTAAAACGGTTTTGTTGGTTTTCTCGGCAAAAAAAAGAGCTTTGTTGTAGTAAAATAATGCTTTTTCATATTCTAATAACCCATCCAAGTTGCCTCCTATGATATTATAAATTTGCGCAATTATACCAGGATCTCCCAATAAAATGGCATGTGGCAACACAGTTCGGCAATGAATTAATGACTTTTCAAATAATTCATTATGCATGTCGTTCACCGCCTTTTTTGATAGTGTTCTGATTTCGTGTCTAGAAAGATGTTTTTCTTGTGCATAACTGTTTACAAGGCTTCCAAAAAAAACATTCGCTATCAGCAAGAAAGCAGTGAGGAGGTTTTTGGAGCGCTTTTTTGGATGGTTTAGGAACAAATGCATCAAATTAAGCTTGAATTAATTCATTTTTCAGTGCATATTTTACGATGCTGATCGTGTTTTTGGCTTTAATTTTTTTCATTATGTTTTTTCGATGCGTTTCAACAGTGTTGGTGCTGATAAACAATTGTTCGCTAATTTCCTTACCGCTAAATTCTAGAGAAATTAAAATGAGAATTTCGATTTCCCTTTCGGTTAGAATGGCATGAACGCCGGATCGAGTAGGTTGTACTTTTGGATTATCTCTTGTAGCAATGGAAAAAATTTTGTTTTGGATGCTCTTGCAGAAGTATTCCTGTCCAAGATTGATAGTTTGTATGGCCTCAATAATATTTTCGCACGCACATTCTTTGGTGAGATACCCACTTGCGCCAAGACTCATCACCTCTTTTACGATTTTTAAATCATCGTAACTTGATAAAATAATTACTTTGCATGGAAAGCCAAGCGTAGCGAATTCTTTTAGCACCTGAATACCGTCTTTTTCAGGCATACTGATATCGAGAATTAATATATCGGTGTTGTTTTGTGAAACCTCGTTGAAGATATTGGTGCCATTGTGTGAAGTCCCCACAATTGAAAATCCTGGAATTGTATTTAAAAGTGCTTTAATACCATCAATTAGTATTTGATGGTCATCGGCTAGATGGATGTTGATGTTTTGCATGTGTAAAGACTTGTACTTTTCAAATGTATTCTATTTTAATAATATTTTCATATTTATTTGTGAGAAATAAAAAAACCCGATTTATAAAAATCAGGTTTTTTTCGCACAATAACTAAGATTATAGGTTTATCTCAATCTGTCCACAGATTTTACAAGATCTTCATCCTTCTTGATGGCTTTATTAGCTAAAGCTAATAACACGATAGCCAAGACAGGTACAAACATCCCAATACCTTTCTCAGAAACCACAGGGGTTTCTCCAGATATGTTTAGTGAACGATATACAAACAAGCCTAATAAAATTAAATTAAATATCATATTCAATCTGCCTAAAACAAATTGAGTTTGTCTTTTTTTGTAATAAAAAATGCTTAACAATGATAAAGTCATACTTAATCCGAATAGGGCAACAAAAATTTCATTTTGCATAAAATAATATACTTTACCATCTTGCGTTGTCCATAATGGGAATAAAAACGGCACCACTAAAGTGGCTAAAAAAGCCAAAAATAAATAGATCGTTTGAATGCGTTGTATCATTGTAATATAAGTATCTACCGCAAAAATATATTTTCTTTTTTAAAAATACTATTGTATGATTGAAATTTATTCGTATTATTGCATTATTAATCCGTAAGCACTTCATTCTGCGGTTGATTCAAGAAAAAAAATCCTATCTTTTTCTTCACAAAAATTTCCAAATTAAAATAATTTAATAAAACATTCATGTTTGATATTGCTGCATTAAAAGAATTGAAGCTTTCTGAGCTTCAAGAAATTGCTAAAAAAGCAAAAACAATAAAATTTAATGGTGTCAAAAAGGAAACTTTAATAGGCCTTATTGTGGAGTTTCAAAACAATACAAATGCTACAATAGCTGGTAAAGAAATAAAACCGGCAGTAGAAGTTGTTGCTGATGAAAAGCCAAAGAAAGAGAGAGTTCGCATCGTAGCTATCAAGAAAGAAAAGCATGTTGTACCCAACCCAGCAAACGGTTTTGAACAGAGCGCTACTGATTTTACATCGGAAGAAGCTGGTGTTGAACATCATTCAGACACTAAGGAAGTTGTAATTTTAGATGATACGCCAAAGGATACGCATACAGCTTCCAGTAAAATCAAGAAAGTTGTAAAATTTAATAAAGCGGCTTACGAGCAAAAAATTGCGCTTCAAAAAGAAAAAGAAGCGATAAAACTTGAAAAGGGTGGAATTACAGAAAACCCTGCTGATTTTCATTTAATTGATAAAAGGGAAGTTCCAGAGCTTGCGTCAATTGCGTCAGTAGAAAAGCCATTATTGATAAAAAAAATCAACCCTAATCAAGTTAAAAAGCAAAATCAAAATCAAAATTCTGCTGCTACTCAAGCTCAAACTGCAAATAGTAATGGCAATCAAAATCCAAACTTTAAAGCTAAAAAAACTAATTTTAAAGATGCCGATTTTGAGTTTGATGGTATTATAGAAAGTGAAGGAGTTTTGGAAATGATGCCCGACGGCTACGGATTTCTTCGCTCTTCAGATTATAACTATTTGGCTTCGCCTGACGATATTTATTTGTCTACTTCCCAAATACGATTGTTTGGTCTAAAAACAGGCGATACTGTAAAAGGTGTGGTTCGGCCTCCAAAAGAAGGGGAAAAATATTTCCCTTTAGTTCGTGTTTTGAAAATAAACGGACATGATCCTCAAGTGGTTCGTGATCGTGTGTCTTTTGAGCATTTGACACCTGTTTTTCCGTCAGAAAAATTTAAATTAGCCGAAAAACAATCTACCATTTCTACAAGAATCATTGATTTGTTTTCACCTATTGGAAAAGGACAACGTGGCATGATCGTCGCGCAGCCCAAAACGGGTAAAACGATGTTGTTGAAAGATATTGCCAATGCCATCGCTGCCAATCATCCTGAAGTGTATTTGATCGTTTTGTTGATTGATGAGCGTCCTGAGGAAGTTACAGATATGCAAAGAAGTGTAAGAGGAGAGGTGATCGCTTCTACCTTTGACAGAGAGCCACAAGAACATGTGAAAATTGCCAATATTGTTTTGGAAAAAGCAAAACGTTTGGTAGAATGTGGGCATGACGTAGTGATTCTGTTAGATTCTATTACTCGTTTGGCAAGAGCATACAATACCGTACAACCGGCTTCTGGTAAGGTGTTGAGTGGTGGTGTAGATGCTAATGCGCTTCAAAAACCAAAACGTTTTTTTGGTGCTGCTCGTAATGTAGAAAACGGGGGATCTTTGAGTATTATTGCTACCGCTTTGACCGAAACAGGTTCAAAAATGGATGAAGTTATCTTTGAAGAATTCAAAGGAACGGGTAATATGGAGTTGCAATTGGATAGAAAAATTGCCAACAAACGTATTTTTCCAGCGATCGATTTAACCTCGTCGAGTACAAGACGCGATGATTTGCTTTTAGATCAAAACACCTTGCAACGCATGTGGATTATGCGAAAATACCTCTCAGATATGAATCCCGTTGAAGCGATGGGTTTTGTAAACGATCGCTTTAAGAAAACAAGAAACAATGAAGAGTTCTTGATTTCTATGAATGACTAAAGTTCAACTCTCTATAAAATAAAAAAATCCTCAATTGAGGATTTTTTTATTTTTGACTATTTCTTTTGATGAAAGCCCATTAATATCAACGCAAAAACAGCATAATTTATCATGTCTTGATAGTTTGCATCAATGCCTTCTGAGACGATTGTTTTTCCCTTATTGTCTTCAATTTGTTTTACTCGAAGTAGCTTTTGTAAAATCAAATCGGTTAACGAACTTACTCTCATTTCACGCCATGCTTCACCATAATCATGATTTTTGGCCTCCATTAAGGTTTTGGTGGTGTTGATTTTGTTTTCGTACCATTTTGTAGCTGCAATTACATCTAAATCGGGTTGTTCGACCACGCCTAATTCGAGTTGTATTAAGGCCATGATGGAGTAATTAATGATTCCAATAAATTCACCTGTTTCGTCTTCATCAATTTTTCGAATATCGTTTTCTTGTAAACTACGAATGCGTTGCGCCTTGATAAAGATTTGATCTGTAAGGGATGGCAATCTCAAAATACGCCAAGCACTGCCGTAATCTTTCATTTTATTGCTGAATAATTGACGACAAATCGCAATAACCGCATCGTATTCCTGTGAAGTATTCTTCATTATTGGTGTATATTTGTATTCTGTTTGCTCCAAAAATAAAACAAATTTCGGATAAAATAGCATGTTATTTCCAGAATCCCAATACCTATGACAATTAACTGCAACGGACAATTAATCGATTTGTCAACACCCAAAGTGATGGGTATCTTGAATGTTACCCCAGATTCCTTTTTTGATGGCGGCCGCTTTACTGAAAAAGGAGTGTTACATCGCGTAGAACAAATGCTGCTCGAGGGCGCCACCTTTATTGATATTGGCGGTTATTCTAGTAAGCCCAATGCTGCTAATGTAAGTCCTCAAGAGGAAAAAGCACGCGTTATTCCTGTTGTGACAGCCATTATGGATCATTTTCCAGAAGCCATTCTATCTGTTGATACGTTCCGAAGTGAGGTGGCTCAATTGTGTTTGGATCAAGGTGCCGCTATGGTCAATGATATTTCTGCTGGGATGTTAGATCCTTTAATGCTAAGAATTATTGCCAATTATAAAGTGCCTTTTGTAATGATGCACATGAAAGGAACACCTCAAACCATGACTACTTTGGCACATTATGAAGATGTTACAAAAGAGGTATTGCATTATTTTTCGGAACGTGTTGCTGCAGCAAGAAGTTTTGGAATTTCAGATCTAATTGTCGATCCTGGATTTGGATTTGCCAAAACCCTCGATCATAATTTTGAGCTTTTACGCCGTTTTGATCTTTTAAAAATGTTAGACTTACCTCTTTTGGCCGGCGTTTCTAGAAAGTCTATGATTTGTAAAACTTTAAATGTAACGCCTGATGAAGCTTTAAATGGCACAACGGTTTTACATACCGTAGCGTTGCAAAAGGGCGCCTCCATTCTTCGCGTGCATGATGTAAAAGAAGCGGTTGAAGCGATCAAATTGCACGAAAAATTAATAGAAAAACAATAAATATGAGATTTTTAATACTTGGAATGCTATGTTGTATTTTGGTTTCTTGTGAAGGAAAGAAGGAGATACAGCTGCCTAAATCTGATGTGTCTCTTGTAAAAACGATTGGAGAACATTCGCCTATTTATATTTTTTTTAAAGTTAGAGGAAATGATACTGTTGCAAATTTAAATCGGGCCAATACCATAACTTCGACCCATTGGGTTTTTAATATCGATAAACGCCTGCCGTTGCGATTGGTACTAAATGATATTATAAAAATGCAAGCCAAAAAGGATGGGAGTATGCATAAAAATGAAAGCTCAGAAAATTATTTTTCTTATGCCGATACCCTTCATAAAAATTTAGCTTTTATGCCGTTTACAGCGATTAGTTATAAGTTAGAAAAACCAAAACAGCAAGGTTTGATTTTTATTGATAAAAACAATCGAATTTGGTTAGATGGTAAAGAGGTCGATAGAAAAGAGCTTAAAAATGTGTTAACAGCATTTACAGAAAAAAATCCGCAAAGTATTCTTTTTTGTTTTTCAAAGGAATGTAGTTTTGGGATGTATCTTCAAAATAAAATTTTTATAAAAAGTTTAAATATCGCTCCCTATAATTTGTACAAAGAAAGCCAAACGGAATACATTTTTTAGAAAATTGTATCAAAAAAAAACTTCGCTCAAGAGAACGAAGTTTTTTTTGCTTTACTAAAGAAGTTTTTTGTCTATTCTTCCATGGTGTGATATACGTTCATCACATCCTCGTCTTCTTCTAGTTTTTCGATCAATTTTTCTACATCGGCCATTTCGGCTTCGGATAGTTTTTTGGTAATTTGCGGAATTCTTTCAAATCCAGAGGATAAAATCTCTAAACTTCTATTTTCTAATTCCTTTTGAAGGGTTCCAAAGCTTCCAAATGGCGCATAAATCAAGATGCCATCTTCGTCTTCAAAAACTTCTTCGGCTCCAAAGTCAATTAATTCTAGTTCTAATTCCTCAGCATCTAGTGCTCCTTTTGGGATTCTGAAGTTGCAAGTATGATCAAACATAAACTCAACCGAGCCTTGCGTTCCAAAGGTACCGTTGCATTTGTTAAAATAACTTCTAACATTAGCCACCGTTCGGTTATTGTTGTCTGTTGCTGTTTCTATCAAAAGAGCAATTCCGTGAGGTGCATAGCCTTCAAAAAGAACCTCTTTGTAGTTGGCGGTATCTTTATCGGTTGCTTTTTTTATGGCACGTTCTACATTGTCTTTAGGCATATTTGCTGCCTTGGCATTCTGTATTACAGCTCGTAAGCGTGAATTGGCCTCTGGATTTGGACCGCCTTCTTTTACGGCCATTACAATATCTTTACCAATTCTAGTAAAGGCTTTGGCCATTGCAGACCAACGTTTCATTTTTCTACCTTTTCGGAATTCAAAAGCTCTTCCCATTTCTATACAATTTTTGTAGTGCAAAAATACAGTTATTCCTTATTTTACCAAACTCCTTTTGGTTTCTTTTGATAGAATTTAAGCAGATCGTGCTTATTTTAAGTTTAAGTAATCGTTTATAATATGAATAGCTTCATTTAGATACTGATTGTTTTTTAAAGTTTTAATTTGCGTTTCATTATTGGCTTTCTCAGAAAGGTAAACATTCAAAAGTGATTCGTTAAATTTTGAATTTTTGACATTCAATGCAATGCTTTCGTCTTTAAAATCATTGATTTCTTTCCACAAATTTGCGACTGTTTTTTGTTCTTCCATAATGGTATCAATTTGCAGCGGAAGTACAGTTTTTGGGTTTTTAACTAGTGTGTCAATTTTTTTGTTAATTCCGATTACAGTTTTAAAATACGGATTTGCAAGACTTCTTTTGGTGCTATTTCTACTTAATTGTTCAATGATTCTATTTTTAATGTATGGCGTAAATGGAATTGCATTAGGCAGCACATCGTTTTTGAAAGCGGTGGGAAGATCGCTTTCTTTTGTAAGAATTGTTTCAAAGATAATCGGTAATTTTACATTTGGAAGAACTCCAATACTTTGGTGACTTTTGCCTGTAATTCGATAAAATTTATTGATGGTTACTTTTACAAAGTCCTCTTGTTCGTTTTCCAAAGGTAAAATGGTTTGCATGGTGGCCTTTCCCTGTGTGTTGCTACCAATAACCATGGCTCGATTATAATCTTGCAAAATTGTTGCAAAAAATTCGCTTGCCGAGGCGCTATTGCCATTTACTAATATAATGATTGGTCCCTTGTAAAGATAGCCTCTATACGGATCTTTAATGATTTGTTGGTTTTGAGAATTGTCAACTACAATCGTTATTGGGCCATGATGAATGAATAATCCCGCCATTTTAATAGCCTCTTCCATTGATCCTCCGCCATTGTCCATTAGATCAATGACCAAGCCTTCAATATCATCGTTTTGCAACTTTACAATTTCGGTTGCTACATCTTCCGCGCAGCCGGTACTTTTATTGTTTTCAAAATTGCTGTAAAAACTTGGTATTTTTATATATCCTATTTTACGCTTTTCTTCGATTACAAAACTGTAAACGGTATTTTGTTCGTCTTTTATTTTTTCTTTTTCAAGCGTGATGTGAAAGTTTTTTTCGCCTTTTCGTTGGATCCATAAAGTGATAATTTTGTTGGCATCGGACGCAATAAGTTCTCCAATTTCTTCCAATGAAGCACACGTTACTTTGAGGGTTTCTTTTTGATTAGAAAGCGCTGTAATTTCATCTCCTTTTTTAAGTAGTCCGTTTTTGAATGCCGGTCCGTTGGGATCAATTTCTTCAATTATTATTTGATTTTTTTCATTTAAATTAACGAGGAAACCTAGGGACAGCCGTTCTTTTGAAAGGGAGGATACAAAATTTGACTTATTATCCATACTGAAGTAATTGGTATGTGGGTCAAAATAGGTGCAAAAAAGGGAATATATTTTTTGATTAATCGTGTTTAATGCTTTGATTTGGCTGTTGATTTTGCAAATTTCATTTTCGATACTTTTGTTTTTTTGTGCAAATGTTAAGGTATCAAAATGTAGCACAATGGAATCTAAGTTTTTACTTTGAGTGCTTATGTCTGTTAGAATGTCGTATCTGAGCTTTTTTCGCCAAATTTTTTCTATGTTTTTGTGATTCATATAGACAGGGAATGCTTTTTTATAAAGCCGAATCGTATCTTTTGTTGAAAAATCTAAGGTGTCCCTTTTAAGTTTTTCTAACAAAGCTAGATTTCGTTTTAATCCCTTTTGATAGCTATTCGCGAAATCAGTTATAAAATAGCAATCCTCTTTCTGGATCAAGTCATCAATTTTAAGTCTGTATTTTTGCGCTAAAGAATCGTATTCTGTTTTAAAAAATATGTTTCTGCCGGGATCAAGCTGATTGATTAGTTGGTCAAAAACAAAAACCGATAAACTGTCGTTTACCGGTTTAGGGCGCACATGTTCTTTTTGAATTAGTGCATTAATTTTCGAAAGAATTTTACATGAAGAATCAGTACTTTGAGCAAATAGCGAGGTGCTCATTATCAGAAAGCCCAGTAAAATTTTTTTCATGTTTTTTTATTTTTTGTAAAAAGGCAATTTAACCACTTTGGCTAGTACATCGTTCTTTCTAATTCTTATAAAAATATCTTGATCAATAGCACTATTTGCGATAGTTACATAGCCAAGGCCAATTCCTTTGTTCATGGATGGCGACATGGTTCCCGATGTTACTATTCCGATTACGGTTCCAGACGCATCAACAATTTCGTAATCATGTCTTGGAACAGCACGTTCCTGCATTTCAAAAGCAATAAGTTTTTTGGAAACGCCTGCTTCTTTTTGTTTTTTTAAATTATCTGAATTGGTGAAATCTTTTGTGAATTTGGTAATCCACCCCAAACCTGCTTCCAATGGTGAAGTAGTGTCGTTGATGTCATTTCCGTACAAGCAAAAGCCCATCTCCAAACGAAGGGTATCTCTTGCTGCAAGTCCAATTGGTTTAATACCGTAAGCAGCTCCCGCCTCAAATACTTTGTTCCAAATGGTTTCCACTTGATCATTTTTGCAATAAATTTCGAAACCTCCGGAGCCAGTATAACCTGTTGCAGAAACAATAACATCTTTAAAACCGGCAAATTCGGTCACTTCAAAATGATAATACGCAATAGCCGATAGATCTATGGTGGCCAGGGCTTGCATCGCTTCAACCGCTTTTGGTCCCTGAATAGCTAATAAAGAATAGTCATCGGATTGATTTTTCATCGTTACACCTAAATCATTTTGTGATGAAATCCAGTTCCAGTCTTTCTCAATGTTGGAAGCATTAACAACCAAAAGGTATTTTTCTTCTTCCATTTTGTAAATGATTAAATCATCTACAATTCCGCCCTCATTATTGGGTAAACAAGAATATTGTGCTCTGCCAATACAGAGGGTTGACGCGTCGTTTGACGTTACTTTTTGGATTAACGCCAAAGCATTTGGACCATACAGGAAAAATTCTCCCATGTGCGAAACGTCAAAAACGCCGACTCCGTTACGAACAGTTTCGTGTTCGGCATTGACTCCTTCATATAAAATAGGCATATTGTATCCAGCAAATGGCAACATTTTTGCTCCTAAATTCTCGTGAATGTTGGTAAGCGCGGTATTTTTCATTGTGTTTTGTTATAAAAATTTAGTGGCGCTAATTTATCCTTTTTATTTTGTGTAGCAAAGGATATTCCGCGCGGGATCCAGCGAAATTTTACAAATTTAAAATTGCTATTCCATTTCATTGAGATTTTGTAACAATCTAATATAAAATCGGATCATATTGTGATAATTTGCTATCGCAACATTTTCATCAAATCCGTGTACTTTTTCCAAATCGGCAGTTGTAAATCGCAATGGGATGTATCTCAAAATGTTTTTACAAGTTAAATTAAAATGTCTCGAATCTGTCGATCCAATGACCAAAATTGGTGCAACAAGCGCTTCCGGAAAAATTTCTTTACTGGTTTTTGCTAACGCCTTGTACCCAACGGATTTTTTTTTGGCTATGGGAGAAGCATCGTAAGTACTTCCTTTCAAGGCGATCGCTACTTTTGGATTATTTATAATTTTTTTTAAGTAAGGAATGATATCTTTGACGGAATCGCCCGGGATTAATCGAAAGTTAATGGAGGCCGATGCCTTGTCAGGTAAAACATTTTCATATTGTCCTGAAGTGAATATGGTGGTAGCAGCTGTGGTTCTAATAAAAGCATTCGTAGCATATTTCTTTGAAAGTTCTTTTTTGATTAAACCACTAAAAAGCCAACTGTTTCTAAAAACTAATCGTTTTGTGAAACTCATTTCTGAGGCAATTTCATCAAACATTTTTTTGGCTAGGCCATGGTAATGCGCTTTGAAAGGTTTGTTTTCAATAGTGGCAATGGCTTGACTTAAAATTCCAATGGCAGTATGTTTTGAAGGCATTGAAGAGTGCCCACTTTCTTGCTCTACAGTTAGCTCGACTGTTGCATAACCTTTTTCGGCAATGCCTATAAATGATATTGGCTTAACGATTTCTGGAATAATATCAAGTCCTACGCCGGGGCCTTCATCTAAAATGAATTCAAATTCAATTTTGTTTGATAAAAACCAGTCGGCAATTTCTTTAGCGCCATTTCCCTCGGTTTCTTCATCATCACCAAAAGCGAAATAAGTTGTTCTTAAAGGTCTGCTGTTATTTTTTAAAGCGTATTCTGCTGCCTCAAGCAATGCAATTAACGAGGATTTGTCATCAAGTGTTCCTCTGCCAAAGATATGACCGTTGTCAATTATTCCAGAAAACGGGGGGAAATGCCAATTTTTTCTTTGTTGATTAGCAGGCACCACATCTTGATGAGCCATAAATAAAGTGGGTTTTAAAGCAGTATCGGTCCCTTGCCATTTTAACAAAATAGAATGAGATTTTAATACAATCTCGGTACAATTTTCAAAAACTAAAGGGTAGGTTGTTTTTAAAAAAGTTTTGAATTTCACAAATTCCTTTGCATAGAAAAATAAGGAATCTGGTTTTGAAAGAGTTTCAAATTGTATGGCGCGAACCAGATGTTGTGTAGCGGAGTCGCCTAAAACTATGTTTTCGTATTTTATGTCTTTTTTTTTCTTCTTGCGAAGGAATTGTGCCTGAAGATTACAAGTAAAAAGTAGTAGCAATACCAAGCAGAATACCCTCATCTTTAAGCACGTTTTTAAAATATAAAACAGATTAGTCTTATGCTAATTTAGGTAAAAAATGTTGATTTTTGAGAAATAAGCAAAAGGTTTGGTTTATTATGAGTGTTTTACGTTGGTTTTTATTGAGCGCATTGCCCTCTCTGTAATGGCTGTAATTGTTAAGCTTGGATTGACTCCAATATTAGCAGAAATCATACTTCCATCACAAATAAGCATGTTTTTGTAATTGTATACTTCGTTATTTTGATTAATCACGCCCTGTTTATCATCGTTGCCCATACAAGCACCACCTAAAATGTGTGCAGTAGTTGGGATTCCAAAAAGTGCTTCTGTCCCTACAACCATTGCTTTTCCATTAATGATTATTGCTACTTTTTTGGCCAAAGTTTGAGCCATTGGATTAAAGGCGGTAGGAGCTGTCCCATGATCCAGTTTGGTTTTCAAAAAGCCCAATTTAGAGCGTTGCATTCGCAAAGTTGACTCGATACTTTCCATGTACAATAAAATTTGTGTTCGTTTGCTCCAGTCATCTACCAAAAAAGTCTTCAGATATTGCATTGGCTCTCTGATCACTTCAAGAATCATTTTAGCCACTCGCACCGCAAACGAATTCCCTTGAATCATTGGCGCCATTAAAAGTCTCCAAAATCCAGATCCAGCGGAGTATTTAACAGGTTCGATGTGACGGTTTTCGTCAAGGTGAACAATAGATCCTATGGCAATTCCTTCTGAAAAACTAGTATCTCGATTAAAAGTGGTTACCCCAATAAGGCTTTCAGAGTTGGTACGAACTCCTTTTCCTAATGTTTTAGATAGATTAGGTAACGAGGAGGATTGTATTTTTAATAATAAACTTAGCGTTCCCAATACTCCTCCAGAAAAAACAACTCCTTTTGCCGTAATTTTTTCTTTTTTTGGAAAATAGGAAAAGGAATTTTTGAAGAGAATTTCATAGCCAGCAGAACCATTTTCATTCAAAGGAACCACATCATAAACAATTTGTTCAGCTTTGATCGTACATCCAAGTTGTTGTGCTAGATAAAGGTAGTTTTTATCCAATGTGTTTTTTGAATTGTATCGACAACCCAACATACAACCGCCACATTGTATACAACCTGTTCGGTCGGGTCCTCTTCCCTCAAAGTAGGGGTCAGGTTGTGTGATACCATGTTTTCCAAAGTAAACGGCTACATCGGTTTTTTCAAACGAATGACTATTGCCCAAGTCTGTGGCTAATTGCTGCATCACTTTTTCACTTTTACTGCTGTAAGGATGTTTTTCTGCTCCAAGCATTTTTTTGGCTAAAGCATAAAATGGCGCCAATTCAGTTTCCCAATCGCATAAATCTTTCCACGAGCCTGATGTAAAAAATGGAGATTTTGGTACGGGTAAAGTATTGGCATAGACTAAAGAACCGCCGCCAACTCCAACACCGCTCAACACCGCTACATGCCTGTAGAGAGTGAGTTTCAAAATGCCTTTCCATCCAAGTTGGGGAAGCCAAAGCCATTTTTTTAGATTCCAATTGGTCTTGGGGAAATCTTCGGCTTTCGAAAACCATTTTCCTTTTTCAATTACAGCTACTTTGTATCCTTTTTCAGATAAACGTAATGCTGAAACAGCGCCGCCAAATCCACTGCCAATGATCACGTAATCAAAATCGAAATTGTTTTCCATTTTTATTTTTTGAGTGCTTAAACATTTCTTTTATGGTGCAGCGCCTCGGGGAGGTATCTAAATTTTTTTAGTTGCTGATGCATCACATAAAACCAAATGGGAGGGATAAATGATAAAAGCATCATGCCCGGATAGCCAGTGGGCATTTGAGGACTTTCTTCATGGTGTCTAAGTAATTGATATTTTCTACTCGCTATAAAATGATGATCTGAATGACGAGATAGTTCTAAAAGTAACAATCGACCTAGAGGATGATTGGAGTTCCAAGAGTGGCTAGGTAAGGTTCGTTCATAGCGTTGCCCCTTCATTTTTCTCTTTAAGCCATAATGTTCTATGTAATTTACGGTTTCTAAAAGTAAAATTCCAATAAAAGCTCCCGCTAAAAAATAACCCGCAGTACTTGAACCAAAAAATAAAACAAGGAAGAAAACGAGCGTTAGCTGGAGAATTTGAAAGCCAAGCATTTGATTATGAACACTCCAAATTGGTTTTTTGTCTACTTTTAAACGATTGGATTCTAAGCTCCATGCCGACAGCCATCCCTTGCAAATAGATCGAAGGTAAAAAGCATACACTGATTCTCCAAATTGACTAGTAGCAGGATCTTCTTCTGTGGCTACATTTTTGTGATGTCCTCTGTTGTGTTCGATGTAAAAATGCATATAAACGGAGGTAAATAATAGCATTTTGCTCATCATACGTTCGTTAGAGGTACTTCTATGGCCCAATTCATGAGCAGCATTTATTCCGAGAACGCCGCAAGATATTCCGTAAGCTGCGGTCCAACCAAATTTTACTGCAAGAGAAACATCGTTGGAAGAAACTTGGTGTAAAAAGTACATTAAAATACCAAATTGTAACGGAACTAACCCGTAAATTATCCAATCGTAGATAGGATCTTTGGCAGCAAGATCTTCTTCAATTTTACTGAAGTTGGATTCGTTCTCTTTTGTGAATAATTCCAATAAAGGAATAATTCCAAAAATGAAGAAAAGCGCAAAATAGGACCAATAGTTTGTTTTGAACAACGAAAACAGCACCACCAATGGCGTGATGTAAACCGTTAGGTACTTATAGTAGACTAATTTCATAGTTTAGAATAGGTGTTTCAATAATTTTCAAGAAGAATAAAAATAAAATGAGATAACTTAGCTGCAAATATGTAGATAATTGAACGGCAGTTTTAGACGCTTCCGTTTATTTTTACTTTATATCTGAGGTTTCCATCACCAAAACTATCTTTTTTATATCTTCAAAATAGCCAACCAACCAATCATACGTAAGATTTTTAGCAGTTACTTGCAGGTAGAAGTTTTCTGTAGTTAAGTCTAATATGATTTTTGCTAAATTTTTCCTACTGTTCAATCCCAAAGCATCAGTCCAAATGGTCAGGAAAGCTTCTTCTACAGGCTTGTTGGCTTCTTCAAAGCATTTTTTAAAAACTGGATTGTCGCGATGAATGCGTAAATGTCGATTAAACAATATATCTATTTTTAGATTTAGGAGTAAATGAATTAAATCAGGATCGATTTGTGCGCACTCCCGGGCTTGTTGCGCTATGGCTTTGGATTGTGCGATATGATATGCTAAAAGTTCTGCTGTAAAAATTTCTATATCGGCAAAAAGATGATAAAATGACGATTTGTTCTTGGCTACTTTTCGAGCCAAGAGCTCAATTTTCAGGCCTTTAGGCCCTTCATGTGCAAACAATTCGTAGCCAACTTGAATCCAAGGCTGTTTGATAGCGTCTTTCATTGTGTACTGCTGAAATATGTAAGGGAAAGCATTTTTTTATGGTTTGTAGCCTTGTAAATATAGCGTAAAAAGTACTATTACGTTTTCTTTTATTGATGGCTAGAAGTTGTTCAATGCTTTTTTTTATTTCTCAAAATACCACCACTAGCTTCTTTAATAAATTGTATGTAGGTAAAGGCATGGGGATCAATGCGTTCGATAGCGTCTTTTATGCGAAGTAATTCTAGTCGGGTAACGATGGTCACGATCACGTCGCAGGCTACTTTTTCATTAAAACTTTCTGGTAAAAATCCTCTTTCACCTTTGATGACAGTGATTCCTTTTCCGAATTTTTTCACGATCAATTTCTTAATTTCCTCACTTTTAGCCGAAATGATATGCAGAGCAGTGTATTGTTCAACGCCATGCGAAATATAATCTAAAGCTTTTATAGCTGAAAAATAAGTAACGATGGAATACAAGGCGGTTACAATTCCAAAAGTGAAAGCAGCTGCCAAAAACAATAAGGTATTCATTGCAAATATCACTTCAGACACATTTAAGCCAATTTTACGAGTAGTAAGTAAAGCAAGGATCTCAATACCATCGGCTACAGAGCCACTTCGAATGCATAAACCCATACCTACGCCTATCAGACAACCGCCAAATAACGCAATTAATAACGGATCTGAAGTTATAGCCTCAAATTGAAAGAATGTCATTCCCAATGCGATAAGTAAAAAAGTGAAAAGACTCTGAATCGCGAAGGTGATGCCGAGTAATTTTTTACCGAGTACAAGAAAGGGGATGTTGAGAAGCACCACTAAAATCCCAAATGGCCAATGCGTAATTTCATGAATCAAAATTGAAATGCCGATAATGCCGCCGTCTAAAAACTTGTTGGGAATCATAAATCCTTGCAACGCTAAAACAATTAGCGAAACTCCAATCCAATTGAGTACGATGTTTTTTGGATGAAAAATTTCTCTCCAATTAATTGTTGTTGCGCTGTGAGTCATGTTTTGAAATTTTCTAGTTGCAAATTTAACGATTAAATTTCAAGATGCTGATTTACAGTATTTTATTTGTGTTGCTATTTTAATTCAGAATAGAAAAAGCAAAACTTTTGGAGTTTTGGTCTGAGCAAAAATGAATTTAAAAGATTCGTATTTGGGAGCTCAAAAATCGTTAAAAAAAGGAAACCTACTTTTTGGAAGGGATATTTTGTGATGGAATCTCGAAGTTTAAAAAATTAGCTTTTTTTCTAAAACTATAAAATCCAAAGTAGAGTCGGTAAGCGCTTTATCTTTTTCTCCAAAAGGAAAGGGTTCTCTTGCTCCAGTTTCCAAGTATCCATTTCGAATGTACCAAGCCAATAGTTCTTTTCGGACGCCAATAACGGTCATTTGTATTTTATTTAAATCCAAAATTCGAGCCTGTTCTTCAGCGGTTTTTAAAAGTTGTTTGCCAATACCCCCATTTTGAAGGTCAGGTGCAACGGTTAGCATTCCCAAATATAACGCTTCTTTTTGGGCAATGAGCAACACACTTCCAATGATTTTTTCATCTTGAATATATTTAAATAAGTACTGATTTGGAGCGAGTATAATTTGTTCCAATTCCTCTGCAGAGGTTCTGCTGCCCTCCAATAAATGTGCCTCGGTGGTCCAACCTTTTTTGGAGGTTTCGCCACGATAAGCCGAATTGATGAGTAGCGATAATTCAGTTACGTCTGATAGAGTAGCTCGGGTAATCATGTTTTTGATAATTTATTTAAAAAAGTTTTATGCCATTATTCTTTCGGTAAAGCTGCACCAACTGCAATATCGCAGCGGTGTTTTGCTTGCCCGTGAGGGGGATTCATGCCTTCTGGTGTTGGGGCAGCTTCTGGCGTTGTTGCCAAAAGTGGCGGAACTGAATTTGCGGCATTAGTGATTACTGGAGTAGAAACAACAGTGGTGGTTTTTGCAGGAGTTGTGGTTTTTGTCGCGGCGGTATTTAGAGGCGCTCCAACTGGAAGGTCGCAACGGTGCTTGGGTTGTCCGTGTGGCGGATTCATTCCCGCAGGGGTTACTGTGGTCGTAGCTGAAGCAGTAGTATTTTTTACAGCAGTGTATTTATATTGATACATGACACTCTCTTTTTGATCTTCTTTGCCAACATAAACAGAATTGCTTGACGTGGCGTTGGCAACTGGAGGTACTGCTGCCGTTGTAGTGGGCATTTGTGTAAACGGAACGCTTTTGGTGTTTTCGTTCGTAACGGAAGTTGTATCTTCTTTTTTGCAACCAATCCATGTTAAAAGCAACACAATGAATGTATAATTGAGTTTTTTCATAATGAAAATTTTAATAAAGCTCAAATATAGTTTTTTTTAAGAATTTTATTCTTTCCTCGTTCGAAAATTCCTTTTAAAAGTAGGATAATGAATTTGAAATTTTATCACAACTATAGTAAACAATGTTTATTTTTGGCGCAACACTATAACTTTTATCATGACCAAAAAAATATTCTTAGGAGTGCTGATTTTTGCTACTTACGGGGCTTTGTGGAGCCAACAAACAAAATCGAAACCAATAATTGACTTGAATTCCCATTTCAAAGTAGCCAAATGGCGATCGATTGGCCCTTTTCGAGGGGGAAGATCCAATGCTGCGACCGGTGTGACGTCAGATCCGCTAACGTATTACATGGGAACCACAGGAGGTGGCTTGTGGAAAACACAAGACATGGGCGTGAGTTGGTTTCCAATTTCTGATGGTTTTTTTAAAACTAGTTCTGTTGGAGCGATTGCTGTAGCCGAGAGTGATCCTAATGTGATTTATGTAGGAATGGGAGAACACGCCGTAAGAGGAGTGATGACGCATCATGGCGATGGCGTTTACAAAAGTACCGATGCCGGAAAAACATGGAAAAATATCGGTTTAGAAAGAACTCAGCATATTTCTCGTATTTGCATTGATCCCAAAAATCCGGATATTGTTTATGTAGCTGCTCAAGGGTCACTTTACGGAAAGTCACCAGAAAGGGGTGTTTATAAAACCAACAACGGAGGCGTAACTTGGGAAAAAGTACTCTATAAAAACGAGCAAACAGGAGCAGTTGAGCTTTCGATGGATGCCACAAATTCTAGAATTTTGTATGCCGCTCTATGGGAACATGGACGCAAACCATGGCAAGTCATTAGCGGTGGAGCTGGAAGTGGTCTCTATAAATCGGTGGACAGTGGCGCTACTTGGACACCTTTAAACGAGGGACTCCCGAAGGAAATGGGGAAAATGGCTATTGCAGTAGCCCCTTCGAATTCAGAAAAAGTATATGCTTTGATAGAAAGCGATTGGGAAAAAGAAGCCGGTGGTTTATATGTTTCCAATAATGCTGGAAAATCATGGTCGCAAGTAACTACAGATCATCGATTAATACAGCGTTCATGGTATTATATCGAGTTGTTTATCGATCCTACTAACGAAAATACGATTTATGTAATGAGCGCCCCCGCAATGCGTTCACTCGATGGCGGGAAAACCTGGGAAGATATTTCAGGAACTCATGGTGATTATCATAACCTTTGGATTAATCCCAAAAATTCCAACAACATGATTATTGCCGATGATGGGGGAGCGGCTATTTCATTTAATAAAGGAAAAACATGGAGCAGTCAAGATATTTTACCCACAGGCCAGTTTTATCGAATTGCAGTAGATAATCAATTTCCCTACAATATTTACAGTGGGCAACAAGATAATACTTCGGTAAAAATTGCCAGTAGAAATCTAAGTGGCTCAGGCATATCTGAAAAAGATTGGAGTGCTTCGGCTGGAGGTGAAAGTGCCTTTTTGGCTTTTGATCCCGCCAATCCTAGGTATGTTTTAGGAGGAAGTTATCAAGGAACGATTGAAGTTTTGGATACCAAAACAAAAACCAGCACCAACGTTATGGCGGCTCCAATTTTATATTTGGGACGCGATGCTAAAGACATGAAATACCGGTTTAATTGGAATGCCCCAATTATTAAAAGCATACATGAACCGAATACCTATTTTCATGGTTCGCAATTGGTTTTAAGAACAGACAATTTAGGTCAAAGTTGGACCGAAACCTCACCTGATTTGACTCGAAATGATAAAAGCAAACAAGGCAAACCGGGAGTGCCGTTTACCAATGAAGCCGTTGGCGCAGAGAATTATGGAACGCTAAGCTACATTCAAGAATCTCCATTAGAAAAAGGAGTACTTTATACGGGTAGTGATGACGGTTTGGTGCATATTTCCAAAGACAGCGGAAAGACTTGGCAAAATATAACTCCTGCGAATTTGGCGGAATGCCTTATCAATGCCATTGAAGTTTCTCCGTTTGATAAAGCCACCGCTTATATTGCCACAACGCGATACAAATTCAACGATCATACTCCGGGATTGTACAAAACTACCGATTATGGAAAAACTTGGAAGAAAATCAATA
>JBOFUD010000267.1:0-3574 GCA_051652385.1 Flavobacterium sp. | reverse complement strand
ATAAAAATGATTATAATTGAGTTATGAAAAAAGTATATTTTGATAATGCTTCTACAACGGCTTTGCGTCCGGAAGTAGTGGCGTGTATGACTGATTGTTTGATGCATGATTACGGCAATCCGTCGTCTACACATAGTTTAGGTCGCCATTCTAAAAGTATTTTGGAACTTTCTAGAAAGAGTATTGCAAAAGCACTGAATGCTACAGCGCAAGAAATTTTGTTTACTTCGGGAGGGACTGAAGCTAATAATTGGATTTTGCGCTCGGCGGTGAAGGATTTGAAGGTAAAGCGAATTATTTCCAGCAAAATGGAGCATCATGCCGTGTTGTATCCTATTTTAGAATTACAAAAAGAGTTTGGCATTAAAGTAGATTTTGTCCAAAATTCTGAGGAGGGTGTGATTGATTTGACTCATTTGGTAAGTTTGCTTTCAGATGCTTCCGAAACGACTTTGGTGAGTTTGATGCATGTAAACAATGAAACAGGAGTGATTTTGGATTTGGAACGGGTGGCTACCATTTGTAAAGAACATGGCGCCTTGTTGCATTCAGATACGGTGCAATCGGTAGGGAAAACGATGTTGGATTTACAAAAATTACCCATCGATTTTATAGTGAGTAGTGCTCATAAATTTCATGGTCCAAAAGGCATTGGATTTGCTTTTGTTCGTAAAAATTCAGGTATTCAGCCTTTGTTTTTTGGAGGTGAACAAGAAAAAGGCCTGCGTTCAGGCACCGAAGCGATTCATCAAATTGCTGGAATGGCCAAGGCTTTGGAAATAGCTTATGCTAATTTAGAACACGAACGGGAACATATTAAGACCATAAAACAATATACTATCGCTCAATTAGCGTTGCATTTTCCGGGTGTAAAAGAAAATGGAACGGCAACTTTTCATCCTATTTTGAACATACAATTGCCTTTTTCAGCGGATAAAACGGCTATGATTTTGTTTTATTTAGATATGAAAGGCATTTTTGTATCGCGCGGAAGTGCCTGTCAGTCGGGAAGTGTAAAGGCTTCGCACGTTTTGGCCGAAATGCTTTCGGATACCGATTTAAAAAAACCAAGTTTACGTATTTCTTTTAGTCATCTATCAACTCAAGAAGAAGTTGATTTGTTGATTGAAGCATTGAAAGGCGTTTAATACTGCTTTCTAAAAAAAAATAAAAAAACCTGACAATTAATACAATTGTCAGGTTTTTTTATGCAGTTAAACTAGTTATTCGAACAAGCCTTCGATACTCAAATAGCGTTCGCCTGTGTCGTAGCAAAAAGTGAGAACGGTGGCGCCTTCTGGGATTTCGTTAAGTTTTTTGGCTACAGCGGCTAGAGACGCACCAGAGGAAATTCCTAATAGGATTCCTTCTTCTTTGGCGGCTCTTTGTGTAAAAGAAAAAGCTTCCTCCTTACTAATTTGAATCGTTCCATCTAGTAATTCAGTGTGTAAATTGGTGGGTATAAAACCGGCTCCAATCCCTTGAATAGGATGTGGACTTGGTGCGCCTCCGCTAATAACTGGCGAAGCTTCCGGTTCTACGGCATACACTTTTAGGTTTGGAAAATGTTGTTTTAGAATTTCGGCACAACCTGTTATATGTCCGCCGGTGCCCACTCCTGTAATCAGATAATCGATACCGTTGGGAAAATCGGTGATAATCTCTTGGGCAGTTTTTATTTTATGGATTTCGATATTTGCAGGATTTTCAAATTGCAACGGAGACCATGCATTTTGAATTTCCGTAACTAATTCTTGTGCTTTTTCGATAGCGCCTTTCATCCCTTTTTCGCGAGGTGTCAAGACAAATTCGGCACCATAAATACTCATCAATCGGCGTCTTTCTATCGACATGGATTCTGGCATGACCAAGATAAGTCGGTATCCTTTTACGGCAGCTACCATGGCCAATCCAATTCCGGTGTTGCCAGAGGTTGCTTCAATGATGGTGCTTCCTTTTTGTAAAATTCCTTTTGCTTCAGCATCTTCAATCATGGCCAGCGCAATTCGATCTTTGATACTCGCGCCTGGATTTGTTTTTTCAAGTTTTATCCAAACATTAGCATGGGTTCCGAATAACGAATTGATTTTTACGTGTGGAGTATTACCAATCGTATCGAGTATGTTGTTGTATTTCATGATTCTTAGTTTTAATTCCTAGTAAATTTATAGAATTAATTAGTTTTACAAAAGCGACAATTGTTAATTGTTTTTTTTTCAAATTGTACCAAAAAAAAATCCGTTTTGTGTGTAACAAAACGGATTCTATATTTTATTCAAATCAAAAAATTGTGATTGAATACTGAAATTTACAAGTGAATTACTTCGCCATACGCATCAGCAACAGCTTCCATAACCGCTTCACTCATGGTTGGGTGCGGGTGAATGGCTTTTAGGATTTCGTGACCTGTAGTTTCTAGTTTACGAGCTACAACTGCTTCGGCAATCATATCCGTAACTCCAGCGCCTATCATGTGACAACCTAACCATTCGCCATATTTAGCATCAAAAATTACTTTTACAAAACCATCTGGGGTTCCAGAAGCTTTTGCTTTTCCTGAAGCAGAGAATGGGAATTTTCCAATTTTCAATTCATATCCTTTTTCTTTGGCTTGTTTTTCTGTCAAACCAACAGAAGCAATTTCTGGCGTAGCATAAGTACAACCTGGTACGTTTCCGTAATCGATTGGGTCAACATGAAGACCTGCAATTTTTTCAACACAGTTAATTCCTTCTGCAGAAGCCACGTGAGCCAAAGCTTGACCTGGCGTTACATCTCCAATAGCGTAGTAACCAGGAATATTTGTTGCATTATAGGCATTTACTAAAATTTTATCTCTATCAGTAGCAATACCTACTTCTTCTAATCCAATGTTTTCGATGTTGGTTTTGATTCCAACAGCTGATAATAAAATATCTGCTTCTAAAACCTCTTCTCCTTTGGCTGTTTTTACATAGGCTTTTACACCTGCACCAGTAGTATCGATGCGTTCTACAGAAGAGTTAGTCATGATTTTAACTCCTGCTTTTTTCATAGAACGTTCCATTTGTTTTGAAATGTCTTCGTCTTCTACAGGAACAATAGTTGGCATAAATTCTACAATAGTAACCTCTGTTCCCATGGAGTTGTAGAAATGTGCAAACTCCACTCCAATGGCTCCAGAACCTACAATAATCATAGATTTAGGTTGAGTTGGTAAAGTCATAGCTTGTCTATAACCAATTACTTTTACACCATCTTGTGGTAAGTTAGGTAATTCACGAGAACGAGCACCTGTGGCAATAATGATGTGATCTCCACTGTATTCCGTTACTTTTCCGTCTTTATCAGTAACGTCTAGTTTTTTTCCAGCTTTTAGCTTTCCAAATCCGTCAATAACGTCAATTTTGTTTTTTTTCATCAAGAATTGAACGCCTTTGCTCATTCCGTCAGCTACACTACGGCTACGTTTAACTACAGCGCTAAAATCTTTATCAAATTCTTTTACAGTCAATCCGTAATCCGAAGCATGTTTTAAATAATCAAAAACTTGAGCTGATTTTAATAGTGCTTTGGTTGGGATACATCCCCAGTT
>JBOFUD010000266.1:0-7061 GCA_051652385.1 Flavobacterium sp. | reverse complement strand
CAATGCCAACAGCTGAAACTTTTGCTCCAGCGACAAACTTTAATGAAGAAGAAGCAGACGATTTGCCTTTCTAATAGGTTAAATGTTAAATTATGAATTCCAAATTTCAAAGCATTACGATGTATTGGAATTTGGAATTTTTTTTGACGGTATTTGTTATTAAATCATTGAACAAGAAAGATGTATCACTTATCTAAAAACTTATTTTTTCCGCCGGTTTCGGAGGCTAATGCTGACGGCATATTGGCTATTGGAGGCGATTTATCTCCAGAGCGATTGCAGTTGGCTTATTCAAGTGGAATTTTCCCTTGGTTCGAAGAAGACCAACCGATTATTTGGTGGTCTCCCAATCCTCGAATGGTGCTTTTTTTAGAGGATTTGGTGGTGTCCAAAAGTATGCGGAATATTCTGAATCGAAACATTTTCAAAGTTACTTTTAATCAGAATTTCAGGGAGGTTATAGCCCATTGTCAGCAAGTAGAACGCGACGGTCAAAACGGAACCTGGATCACCAACGACATGATTGAGGCGTATTGCAAATTACACGAATTAGGAAAAGCAAAATCTGTTGAGGTTTGGCAAGATAGTCAATTGGTTGGCGGGTTGTATGGAGTAGACTTGGGACATGTTTTTTGTGGCGAGAGTATGTTTTCTTTGGTTTCTAATGCTTCTAAAGTTGCTTTTATTGCTTTAGTGAATCATCTTAAAATGAATAAGTACCGTCTTCTAGATTGTCAAGTTTACAATGATCATTTAGCCAGTTTGGGGTGCGTAGAAATCGAACGAGCCGATTTTATAATGATTTTAAAGGCATAAATTTACTCCTTATATCTTACCCAACAATCCTCCACATGATCATTCACCATACCTGTGGCTTGCATGTGAGCATAGATAACGGTGGAACCCACAAATTTGAAACCACGTTTTTTTAAATCTTTACTAATCATATCCGAAAGAGGCGAAGTGGAAGGGATTTCTTTTAAGTTTTTAGGACAATTATCAATGGGTTTATGGTCAATGAAAGCCCAAATATAACTCGAAAAATTTCCAAATTCTTCTTGGATTTTAATAAAATTTTGTGCGTTTGTCACTGCAGAGTAGACTTTGAGCTTGTTGCGAATGATGCCCGCGTCTTGCAGTAATTCTTGTATTTTATCATCAGAATACTTTGCGATTTTTTTGTAGTCAAAATCATCAAATGCTTTTTTAAAGTTGTCTCTTTTGTTTAAGATGGTAATCCAACTTAATCCTGCTTGAAAGGTTTCTAAGAGTAAAAATTCAAATAATGTGGCGTCATCATAAACTGGCATTCCCCATTCTTGATCGTGGTATTTTTGATACAATGCGCTCGAGTTGCACCAGCCGCAGCGTTTTTTTTCATCTATGGTTCTCATTCCATTTCTTTGGCTAAGTATTTTTTTATGAAATAGTGTCCTGCATAAATTGCGGGGGTTAAAAGAATTGCGATAGAAAGTTTGAAAATATAACCGGTGATGGCAGAGCCGATAAAAGTGTCAAAATCAATTTTCCCAGGTAGGTAAAATGCGATTCCCAACACGATAAAGGAGTCAAAAAGTTGTGAAACTACTGTAGATCCTGTGGTTCTGAGCCAGATTTTATTGTTGCCAGTGCGTTTTTTAAAAAACCAAAATACAGAAACATCAATGAGTTGAGAGACCATAAAGGCAATAATGCTTCCCACAATAATCCACATACTTTGGCCAAAAACCGCTGTAAATTGCTCGTCACTAACAGGGCTAATTCCCTTCGCTGCAGGAATAGTCATGGCAAATAGTAAAATTAGAAAGGAATATGCGATCAAGAAAGCGGTGATAACAGAAAGTTTTTTAACCCCTTTTTCACCAAAATACTCATTGATCAAATCGGTAGTCAAGAAAACGATAGGCCAAGGCAATATCCCGATACTCATGACGAATGGGCCTATTTGAATTAATTTCCCCCCTATTAACTCGGCTGTCACAGCATTAGTTATGAAAATCCCTGCAAGAATGACAAAAACATAATCTTTACGCGTTTGAAACATAGTTTTGAGTCCTTTAATTCACTCTATAAAAGTAGCATTTTATTTTAATTTTCTGAATTACAACAGTTGTTAAATAATAAATCCCATGCGTTAGTACGTATGGGATTTAAATGGTTTGTTGATTTTGGAAGATCTAATAAATCTGTTTTACGCCTCTTGCGTTGTCAAATACATAGCTCACTAACCAAGCAATTTGGCCTTGTTTAGCAAAATATATTTTCTTTTTGCTAATGTCCGGGATGACCTCAAGCGAAGTTTCTAGTAAGTTGAACGCTGCAATTAAGTTTTTTTGTTGGTAAACTTTTAGAACTTTTTTCTTTTCGACGTTATTTTCAGCATCCAAAACGAAGCGTTGGTAATTGTTTTCCGCAATGGCTTTTAATGACAAAATATCATCATAAGTTACCTGCGTAAAGTTTTCTTCAGCCACATTTCCGGTCAGTAGCGTGTAAAGTCCCCAGGCTGCACCGCCAGAAATGTAAACGTTATTTTTTTGCTGGGACTCAGGACGATTGTTGTACATTTTTTTGAAAGTTTCTCTCAATGTTGGCAAGTAATCAAACAATACTTCGTTGAATTCGAAAACCGTCTTTTGTTTACATTTTTTATTGATGAGCTCGGTTAAAGTAACCGTTCCAATATCAGAAGAAATGGGAAAAAAGACACCAGCTCCGTTGATTTCTTTGGCATAACCTCCTTTGGTATTTCCACCTCCAATATCAACAATCACTGAATTAAGGTAATTTTTTGGAGGAATACATCCTTTTAAAAGTAGCTTGGCTTCGATAGAAGAAGAAATAACCTCCGTGTTTTTCTTGGTTAGCGCTTTGATTTTCTCGGTCAAGTCATTTGTATTGGAAGCAAGACCAACTCCGGACGATGCAACGATGAAAATATTTTTATCTTCGATTTTGTACTCGTTTAGCATTTTGTTGTAATTGATCAATACAACCGCTACCGCTCTTTCAATATCTTCCTGAAAGAGAGTGCCATCGATAGATATTCCTGTTGCAATTCCTACGTTTTCTGTCCAGAATTCTTTTACGTCGTAATTATTTTTCTTCAAATTTTCGACCTCAAGAACGGTCATTTTAACGCCTTTACTTCCTATTTCAATCCCTCCATATAATTGGGAATAGGCAGAAAAAGTGGCGCAGAGTAGCGCTAGGGCTAAAGAGATTTTTTGTTTCATTGTAAATTCGGTTTGGGGTTCATGTGCAAATCTATTGAAAAGGAATGATAAAATCTTTTATTTGTCTTTATTTATGTATCAAAATAAGTTAAAATTTTTTAAGTTTTGTTAAGTTAATTTAACACTTCTCTATTGCCTTGGTCAAAAAAAAATCTATTTTTGCTTTTCTGAAATTAATTTTTTGCCCCAAAAAAAGTAAATAATGATAAAAAACTACCTAAACAATTTTAAAAATTTCCCAAAAGAAATTTGGATTCTCACCTTAATAACGTTTATCAACCGAGCAGGAACCATGGTGATTCCGTTTTTGTCGAAGTATATGAAGGAAAACCTCGAGTTTTCATACAGCCAAATTGGTTGGGTGATGGTTTTTTTCGGCGTAGGCTCCATTATCGGAACTTGGTTAAGTGGCAAACTCTCTGATAAAATTGGTTTTTACAAAGTGATGGTTTTTAGTTTGTTTGCAAGTGGAGTCGTTTTTATTTTACTACATTACGCCAAAACTTTTGAAGAAATGTGCGTTGGAATACTTATTCTGACAACTATAGCAGACATGTTTCGTCCCGCTATGTTGGTTTGTCTTAAAACGTTTACTACAAAAGAGAATCGCGCCAGTGCTTATTCCTTAACACGTGCGGCTGTAAATCTTGGGTTTCTTTTTGGGCCAGTATTGGGAGGATTAATAATTATGCAATCGGGTTATGAATTTATTTTTTATGCCGATGGTGCAACTTGTATTTTAGCTATTATTGTGTTTGTCTTGTTTGTAAAGGAGAAGCAATTGCCTTTGAAAAACAGTATAGATGGCGTTAAGTTCAAGAACATATCTGTTATGAAGGATAAGCCCTTTATGCTTCATTTGGTTATTTGTTTGATCACGGGTATTTTGTTTTTTCAAATTTTTACTACACTGCCTTTGTATCATAAAGAACAATTTAATATGTCGGAGTTTGATAGTGGACTTTTGTTGAGCTTGAACGGATTGCTAATTCTTCTATTTGAATTGCCAATCGTAAATTATGTAAGTAAAAGTAAAATTAATAATCACAGTGTTATCTTTGTAGGTCTTGTTTTAATGGCGACCAGTTTCTTGTTTTTGTTGTATCCGTGGGAAGGAATGTTAATTCCGATGATGCTTTTTATGACGTGCGGCGTAATGCTGACCTTTCCTTTTGCTAATTCTTTTGCAATGGAACGGTCTTATGAACAACGAGAGGGAAAGTATATGGCTGCTTTTACAATGAGTTATAGTTTTGCTCATATTTTGAGCGCGAAAACCGGAATGGAAATCATTCAGAACTCTGGTTATGAATCCAATTGGATTTTTATGTCAGTTCTTGGTTTAATCGGTTCTATGCTGGTTTTTAAGCTCTTTGCTATGGTAGAGAAAGAGGATTTGAGTAAAAGCTCTATGATTTCTATTGAAAACGAGGATAAAAATTAATAATAAAGAGGCTGTCTTGTTGGGATAGCCTCTTTTTTTTTGAATTTTAGCTCAGATTACGCTTTAGAAACTTCTACTACGATCTGCTTTACTTTTGATTCAGCATCGATCTTAGAAATCAACTACAGCTGCCTTTGTGTACAAAACAAAGAAGGGTTTAGGAGTGTTCATTTTTATTGGGATTCCTGATGCAATGGGCTTGTTTTTTTACATAAACGCAAAAGCAGGAGGTCAATGATTTGTTTTTTTTTATTTGATTGTATTGTACGTTGTTGTCTTCTGTAAAAATAGACCGTGAGCATTTGATTTTATTGAAAATAGCAGTTTCACCACGAAGGATGCTACAGTATTTTTGTTTAACGGAGATTTCGAGTTAAATTTTTAGTAATAAATCTGTCGTATTGCCTGAGCCTAAATTTAAGAAACGCTCGTATTGCCTCAAAATATCAGAGATGATCTCATCTTTACTAAGATATTGTATGTCGTATCCTTTTCTGTTATCATCAAAATAAGTTATCGGTACAAAAACCGTTCCGTGGTCAAGATCAGGTGCATTGTCCTCTTTTATCAATGTTTTTGAAACGTGTAACACTTGTGCTTTTACTCCGTATTTGAAATTTTTTAATTTTTCATACTGTATTTCCAACTCAATACAATGCGTTGGCACCTTTTCTTCGGTAATGGTTGCTTCGATATCATTTTTCTTTAATTCGACCACGATTTCTTCAAATGCCTCGCGTACCGTTTGATCTAAAAAGGTTTTAATGTCTTTTTTTTTCGAATAACTCAGTATTTTATTGAGTCTAAGTTTCCAATGAAAATCATTCCAACTATTACTAGCATGTGAGTATTTGATGGAGGAATATTGATCATCGGCGAGTAGCGCTTTCCATAAATTGAAGCATAAGAGTAGCATAATTATGCCAAAGGGTAAGGCCATGATTAAGGTCATGGTTTGCAAAGAGACGAGCCCGCCGGAATGTAGTAAGCTCAAGGAAACAACCACTAAAAGTACGCCCCAAAATACATTTTGCCATTTTGGAGCCTGTGCAGCGCCGCGAGAGGCTATACTATTCATGATGTAAATTCCAGAATCGGCAGAGGTGATAAAAAACACACAAATAATAATAATGGCTACAATGTTTAGCAGATTGCTTAGTGGGAAGTACGTAAAGAAATTGAACAAAAGTGTGTTTGGATCTTTTGCAAATTCGCTAATCGCGCCATGAGCCTCAAATTCATCTATCCAAACGGCGCTGCTGCCAAACACTGTCATCCAAATAAAATTAAAAAGAGAGGGGATGAGTAGTACTGCGATGATAAATTCTCGTATTGTTCTTCCTTTTGAAATTTTGGCTATAAAAAGGCCAACGTAAGGAGCCCACGAAATCCACCAAGCCCAGTATAATATGGTCCAGTTGGAGAACCATGCCTGACTTTCCTTTTCGTATGCATAGGTATTGAAAGTCAGTGAGGTGAAATGACTTACATAATGGCCTAATCCTTCGGTAAAAGTACTTAAGATATAGATTGTTGGTCCAAATATTAAAATGAAAATCATTAAAAGCGAAGCTAGTATGATATTGATTTCGCTCATTAGTTTTACTCCTTTTCCGAGCCCTGAAAGTGCAGAGGCAACAGCGATGCTCATCACCAAAACTACAATTATCACTTGGTATTCAAAAGAGGTATTAGGTATTACGCCCAAGCTGTGCAGCCCCGCGCAGAGTTGTACTACGCCAAATCCAAGTGTTGTGGTGATGCCAAAAAAAGTGCTACACAATCCGAATACATCTACAATGTTACCCAGTTTACCATTTATTTTATCTTTTAGCATAGGATAAAAACCACTTCTAATGGCTAATGGAAGATTGTATCGGTAGGTAAAATAAGCCAAAGATAAGCCTACAACGCCATAGATTGCCCAAGCATGAATACCCCAATGAAAAAAGGTGTACAATTGTGCTTCTTTGGCCCGAAGGTGAAGGTCTAAGTTGCCGATTGCTGGGTTGGCATAATGTGCCATAGTTTCTGAAACTCCAAAATACATTAATCCAATACCCATTCCAGCGGCAAAAAGCATGGCAATCCAAGAAAAGGATGAATATTCAGGTTCAGAATCATCGGCGCCAAGTTTTATTTTTCCGAATTTGCTAATCGCAACAAAAAAAAGGAATAACACAAAAATGGTAACGAGTAAAACATAAAACCAACTTAGGTTTTTAAATATAGCTCCTTTAAACAAATTTAAAACCACCGCTGCCTGAGTCGAGAAAAGTCCACAAAAAAGCGATAATAAAACAATTACAACGATACTCGGTAATGCAACGCTCGAAGTAAAGTTTGTTTTTAATTTTTTGAATGGGTTAAGGGCTGCAAAA
>JBOFUD010000265.1:0-3579 GCA_051652385.1 Flavobacterium sp. | reverse complement strand
CCACTAAGTTTTTAAAACTAGGCTTGGCTTTTAGCACAATGGCAATACTTGTAATAGCTGGATTTGTCGTTTATTTATGGCAAGTATTAGATCGTCCGCCTATGCGAACTTTAGGTGAAACAAGATTGTGGTATGCTTTATTTTTGCCCATTATCGGAACCGTTTTTTATATAAGATGGAAATACATTTGGATTTTGTTTTACACCATTCTAATGGCTTTTCTGTTTCTGACACTCAATTATTTTAATCCTGATATGTATTCGCAAACCTTGATGCCAGCCTTACAAAGTCCATGGTTTGTCCCTCACGTTATCGTGTATTTATTTTCGTATGCTGCACTTGGTGTTTCTTGTATTGTTGCTATTAAAGAATTGATAAAGCCATCTGATAATAGTCTTCAGATGGCAGACAATTTAGTATACATAGGTACTGCTTTTTTGACGTTGGGGTTGCTATTTGGCGCTTTGTGGGCCAAAGAAGCTTGGGGACATTATTGGACTTGGGATCCTAAGGAAACTTGGGCTTTTTTAACTTGGATAGGGTATATCCTTTATATTCATTATCGTTTTTATCATCCTAGAGAAGATAAAAAAGCAATGTATCTGTTGGCTTCTGCATTTGTCATTTTGTTGGTGTGTTGGTTTGGAGTAAATTATTTACCTACTGCTCAGAATAGTGTACATACCTATACAAATTCTTGAGGTGATTCATTTTTTTTACTAAATTTAACATAAAATGATTTTTATCATGATAAAAGAGGTTTGTATCCTTTAGTTTTGACCCATAAATTAAAATCAATCACAATGAATCCATTAAAAAAAATTACACTGTTTGCGCTCTTAAGCATTAGTTCTGCTGGTTTTGCTCAAGAATTTGATATCGATCTTCAATTGCGACCACGTTTTGAATTTCGAAATGGTTTTAAAAGTCCTCTTTTAAATTCAGAAGATCCTACTTCTTTCATATCGCAAAGGTCTCGACTCAATTTAACTTTCAAACAAGATAAGTTGACTACAAAATTAAGCGTACAAGATATACGAACTTGGGGAGACGCAGCCACTACCGCCACTGCAGGTAAAAATGGTTTAGCTGTTTTTGAAGCATGGGCAGCCTACAATTTTGATGCGCATTGGAGTACCAAATTGGGGCGACAAGTGCTAAGTTATGATAATGAAAGAATCATGGGTGGTATTGATTGGTTGCAGCAAGGTCAGAGTCATGATGCGGCATTGATTACCTATAAAAAAGGAAAAAGTCATCTTGATTTAGGTTTCGCATTAAATGCTAATGCAGAGAATTTGGTAGAACCTAAAGCGCCTTATACGACCAATTACAAGTCGATGCAATATGCCTGGTTTCATAATAATTGGTCGAAAATCAACATGAGTATCTTGTTTTTGAATACAGGTTATGAATTTCAAAAAAATCTAACCGATTTGGAGGTCGATTACAAACAAACCTTCGGAACGTATCTAACTTACAAAGAAAATAAATGGGACGCAAACGTGGGACTTTACGGTCAAACGGGTCAAAGTGCTGGAAAAAAATTAGGCGCATGGTACGCTGCAGCTGCTGTAAATTATGCTTTCGTGGATGGTTTTACAGCCGGAGTGGGTTATGAATTTCTTTCAGGAAAAGACCAAAATGACAAAGATTCAAAGTTGAAATCATTTACTCCTTTATTCGGTACTAACCATGCTTTTAATGGTTTAATGGATTATTTTTATGTTGGGAATCATCAAAACAATGTTGGGCTCCAAGATGCCTATTTAAAATTCAATTACAAGAATAAAAAATGGCAATTTACTTTGGTGCCACACCTTTTTAATGCGCCAGGCAAAGTGTTTGATGCCCAAGGTAAAGAAATGGATAGCTATTTAGGTACAGAAATTGATTTTACAACATCTTATGCTTTACAAAAAGACATCATCTTAAGCGGCGGATTTTCTCAAATTTTCACCTCTTCAACCTTAGAACGTGTAAAAAATGTAACCAATGCTGCCAGTGCAAATAATTGGGCATGGGTGATGGTTTCGTTTAGTCCTAAGTTGTTAAGTGTGAGTAAGAAATAACAAGTTGTTGTTATTTTTAGTACTTTTAAAATAACGATAGCAAGACAACAAGAAAAAAAAATTAACATTAAATAAAGAATCATATGAAGACATGGCTAGATAAATGGGAACCAGAAGACAATGAATTTTGGGAAAAAACAGGAAGTGCAATTGCCTGGAAGACTTTAATTATCACGACGCTCTCGTTAATTTTGTCATTTGCCTCTTGGTTTATGATGAGTGTAATTGCGGTTAAATTGCCCGGACTTGGGTTTGCTTTTTCTAAAGACCAACTTTTTTGGTTAGTGGCTATTCCTGGATTAGCAGCTGGTTTTTTAAGAATAATACATACTTTTATTTTACCCATCTTTGGTACGAGACACGTAGTAACTTGGGCTACTTTTATTAAATTGATCCCGGTAATTGGAATTGGATTTGCAGTTATGGATACCAATACTCCGTTTTGGATATTTGCAATTCTCGCTTTTACTTGTGGTTTTGGTGGAGGCGATTTTTCTTCCTATATGCCAAGTACAAGTCTGTTTTTCCCTAAACGATTAAAAGGTACTGCACTCGGAATTCAAGCGGGTATAGGGAATTTTGGAGTTTCGCTTGCCCAATTTATCACCCCACTAATCCTAAGTGTGAGTATTTATGGGGCTGGAGCTGTTTTTACAAGTATTGATGCCAAGGAAACCTTAGCTATTTTTAAAACCGTAGATGCATCCAAGCAAAAAGAGGTTTTTAGTACTTTGGAAGCTCAAGTGCAATCTACTTTACTGTCGTCTGTAAAACCTATTGTTTTAGATTCTGTTAAAGCCACCATCGCAACAGACGATAATGCTACTATTTTTGCAGCATTGCCTGCTAAAGCTAAGGCAAAGGTGATTGCCAATGCCAACCCAAAATTGGCCGAAAAAATAATGAACCAACTTAGTCCCGAAAATAAAGCCGTTCAAAATAAAGAGATCTTTATTCAATCTGCAGCATTTTGGTATGTTCCTTTTTTAATTATTCTGTCTATAATTAGCTGGTTTTACTTAAAAAGTATTCCAATGCACTCCTCCATCAAAGAGCAAATGGATATTTTTGGAAATAAGCATACTTGGTATTGTACCATCACTTATGTAATGACTTTTGGTACATTTGCAGGATTGTCAGCGGCGTTTCCGTTGATGATTAAATACTTGTATGGTGATTTTCCTAATGCGCCGGATCCTTTGGTATATGCCTTTTATGGTCCGCTAATTGGCTCAGCTAGTCGCGTTGCTTTTGGTTTTGTTGCCGATAAAATTGGAGGTGCTATTTTGACCACCTTAACAGGAGTTGGAATTATTACGGGAGCTGTAGTTTTAATCACTCAAGGCTTAGTTTCACCAACAAGCTTAGACCAATTTCCATTATTTGTTGGGGTGATTTTTGTAATGTTCTTTTTCACAGGAGTTGGAAATGCGGGAACCTTTAGACAATATCCTATCATTTTTGCCGAAAATCAGCGACAAGCAGCCGGTGTTATTGGCTGGACCGC
>JBOFUD010000264.1:0-4784 GCA_051652385.1 Flavobacterium sp. | reverse complement strand
AATTCTCGGTAAACGCTATTGTGTTCGTATTGGTAACGAAATATTTTTAAAGCTATTTTTTCAAATTGCTTTTGATTGGAAATAGCGAAAAGTTCAGAATTTGTGATCAAGGAATTTCTTTTTTGCAAAGGTATACTTTTTTCCTCTTTTTGAATAAGGATTGAAACGGTCGGAAACAAAAAAAGCTCCAATCGAGGTGGAGCTTAGTTGTGGTTGGTGCTTATCATTATCTTATGATTAGTTTTCGTGTAGCAGTAGCCTGATTTTCATTAATTCTTATAATGTAAACACCCGGAGAAAGCGACGATACGTTGAGTTCTCTTGAATTTAATTGCGTTTGGAGTACTTTTTTTCCCAAAACATCAAAAATGGTGATCTCTTTTTCTAAATCTTCTTTGGTAGAGATGTACACTTTGCCATTACTCACAGGATTTGGATACAAGCTGAGCCCTTCGATCGAAGTGTTTTCTTGTGGTTTTGGCTGTTGTTTAACTTCTTGAGCTGAAACGGCTACAGGAAAAAACAACACCAATAAAAGAACAATATAAAAGTAGTTTTTTACCATTAGCTTTGATTTATGCATAAAGATAGAAAATTTGATTTAAATAAAAAAAAATGTCTTTCAAAAATTGAAAGACATTTTTTAACAAATAAAGAAAAATCTAAAATTATTTTATTAAACTAACTCCATCAACAATTGCCCAAGCTCCAGCAGTTATTGTAGCTCCTGTGGCTGTAGCGCTTGTAGTGTAGTTTCCATTTGGGAATGCTACGGTGAAAGTAGTTCCTACTCCACCAAATTGAGAAGTTCCGTCGTTGATTTTCACATTCAACATTTTGATTTTACCACCAGTTACTTGGTTGTCAAATGTGGCTTTGTCTTGAATTCTAACTGCTGTAGCAGTGAAAGTTCCATTAATTGTTGTGTAACCAGAAATTACTACATTGTTGTATTCTCCATTTCCTTCTTTTTTAAATTGGATAGCATCAAACTCATTGGCAGAAGAACCTCCCTCGGTTACCGTTCCTGCAGCTCTAGACAAAGTAATGTTGCTAATTTTTGGACCGAAAGCATTGTTAACGGATTTTGCTTCAATTTCCATTCCGTAGTTTCCTGTAGCAACTTGGTAAGCATACCAGTTGGTATTTAATTCGCCTCTCCACCCATCTTGCCAATCGAAAGCATCGTCAAAATTTCCGTAAGAAATCAAGTTTTTAGCACTAACAGTTCCACCATAAAATTCAAAACCATCATCTGCTCCTTTGTATGCTACTAAATTTTCAAGTACTGTCCCTGAACCGACAGAGTAAAAAGAAAAACCATTCATTTCACTCGTGTTGTCTGTTAATTTTTTGCCTGCATATTCAACTCTAACGTACTTTAACGATCCACCATTGTGAGCAGCGTTTGTGCCACCATACGGTAAATTATTTCCATCTTCAGAGGTAGCGGTTGTTACACCATTTGCACCAACAATAGGAGCGTCGCCAAACATAATAATGCCACCCCAAGATCCAGGAGTTTTTGACGTTTCAGTTAATACTATAGGCAAAGCAGCCGTTCCATTTAAGAATAATTTGCCTCCATTTTCAATCAATAGCGCATCTGGTGTTCCATCGCCTACAGTGGCCGTTATAACAGATCCAGCTTCAATAGTTAATGATCCGCCGTTTTTAACTTTTACAGTTCCTTGTATGGTATAGTTCCCTTTTGGGTATGATTTTGTTGTGGTAATGTCTCCGGTAATTGTTCCCGTAGGGGTTGGTACATCGATTATTTCTTCGTTATCAGAGGAACAACTTCCTAAAAATAAAGCTACGGTTGCTAAGCTTAAAACTAGTTTTTTCATTTTTTGATTATTTTTTTTGTTATGATTATTTGATACAAATATATCGATGAGATTCATAATAGGCGTTAACGAAATATTATGATACTATTGCTAAAATCTGAACTTAAAGTAAACTTTATGTAAAGTGTATTGTGAAGGATTGGATTTAGTAGGTTCAAAAAAAAAGCTACCGTTTCAGGTAGCTTTTGTATTAAAAAGTATAAGAGAGATTGAGTGAAAATCCCCTGCCTCGTTTGTAGGATTCTAACAAAAGAGAATCTTCATTGATGGCAAATTTATTGTTGTTTCCAAGTTCCATTTTGTACAATGGATTCAATAAGTTGTTAACAGAGAATTTGGCATCTATGTTTTTGGTTAGCTTGCTTGACCATATGAAATCTAATTTGTGAAAAGGTTGCTCGTAGATGTTGTCCATTCCTGCTGAACCTACCGCAAAAATTCTTGGTCCGTACACTCCATATACTAATGAAATTGAGTTTTTCATTACTTCATTGAATTCAAAATCATATTTCAAATCAGAGTTTATTATCCATTCTGATGCCCCTTGTAACTTTCTACTTGGATTATTCTCAATTGAGGTAGCGCCATATTCAACATTTACATCTGTTTTCATAAGTGAGGTGTTTAAACCAAATGAAAAGTCTGATAAGGCTGGAGAGATTCTGTCTAATTGTAATAACACCTCAATTTCTGCTCCAAACAACAAGGCATCTTCTGAGTTTTTGTAGGTCATTTGTTGACCACTACCTCCGGCACTTGCAATAAAAATTCTTTCGATTGGGTTTTGGATCTTTTTGGTAAACAAGCCTAAGGCAATTAATTCATTGTTTTTTGGGAACAATTCATATTTCAAATCGATATTATAGTTTTCTGAGTTTTTCAAGTTCGGATTCCCTAAGATCGATTTTCCGTCGGGGCTGATGTATTGAATAGGAAGTAATTCCATCGTTACAGGTCTTGTAATTGTTTTAGATCCGTTAAAACGTAAGTTACTTGCTTCGGTCAATTGGTATTTTGCATTTAAAACCGGAAGGAAATCAAGTTCTTGATCATTTATTTTTTTGTAAGGACCGTTAATAATTTGTCCAATACTTCTGTAGTCAATAACTCTATCAGAATTTTCGACTCTAACACCCGCATTAACTTCTAGTTTTTCTCCAAAATTATGCAAATAATTAACGTAACCTGCATTGACAATTTGGTTTAATTTCACCTTGTAATCTGCGTTCGATTCTTCGCGTACTGCTATAATTCCGTTGTTAATGTCCTCGACAATGAAAGAATTGATAGCGTTGACAGGTGCAGTATAATTTTTGTTAACCGAACGTAAACCAGAGAATATTCTGTAGGTAGATTTCAGGTCATTTTCAAAAACATTATAGCCAACCGTCAAGCGATTTGATTTTCCGTTCTCTTGTTCATTAAATTTCAAGTTATATTCTAGCAAGCCAGAAAAATAATAATTTCCTTTTATATCTAAGTATTGTCTGTTTAGATTATTACCACCATAGGAAACATTAATGTCCGTTGGAGAGGTTTTTTCACCAATTATAAACTTACGATCAGGCTGTTCGTATGAAGTTTTAACGAAGGATCCACCTAGTTTTAAAGTGTGTTTTTCGTCCGAAGTTAGTTTTATATTACTCGTTAATTGCGTGTTAATATAGTCTGATTGGTCAAACTGGTTGGTGCGAATTAGGATATTTGGATTACTGGCTTGGTTATTTGTGTATCCTAATTGATCTTGAATTTGGCTATCGGTAGATCGTAAATAAAAAGAATTTAATCCGATATCAAAGCGATCGGCTTTATAATTTATCGCTGCTAATGCTGACGCATTGGTTTGATAACTGTAGCTTTCTTTTTGTAAATTATTGTCATAATCTCCTGCGCCTAGAATGAACGTTCTGTCTACTCCTTTTCGAATCACATATTTGTTGTCTGCGTTTAAGGAAAGGGTGTAGTTAATTTTATTCCCGTTTTCTAAGTTGAATTTTTCTGCATGAATAAAGCCAATACTAGTGTTCAATGGGCTAGAAGTTTGGTCTACATTCCAAGTATTGTCTTTGTATGTCTCATTGTATTGCTCTGGAGTCATGATTTTTGAAGTCGGAACTTTTCCAAATGCGTTGCTCAATTGACGATCTTTGCCGTTTAATCCAAAAAATCCTTGCGTATTATTGGCATCGCTATGGATCAAAAAGTCGGAGGCGTTGTTATTTGTTGTGTATCCCACACCAATAGATAACTTGGTGATGCTTTTGGCCTGAACCGTCTCGATGTTTACTGTTGCTCCGGCAAAATCTCCGGAAATGTTTGGATTAAATGTTTTGTAAACATTTAAAACTCCTACAATGTCCGTTGGGAATAAGTTCAATGGAATGATTTTGGTAAATGGGCTATTTGATGGTGCTTGTAGTTCGTTGATCAACAAATTGTTATAGCGCTCTTCTAATCCACGAACGAATAAACCTCTTGATTCTACTTTTGTTATTCCTGTAATTTTTGTTAAACCAGCTTCCACATCACTTACTCCTTTACGAGCCATTTCTTGTGCGCCTATGCTTTGTTTGAATACGACCGCATTTTTTTGATCCAATAAAATAGCGGTTTCCTTTTCTCTGCTAGGAGCTGTCGCTTTAATTACAACATCTTCAAGTTTGTAGCTACCTGAGCCAATGGCTCTGCTCACCGTGACAGTAGTATTTTCTTTTACAGTTACTGGAACTTCAATGCTTTCGTAGCCCACAAAACTGAATTGAATGATATAATTGCCAGGAGCGGTGCTGATCGTATATTTTCCATCAATGTCTGTATTGACACCAATTTTTGTTCCTTTTAAAACTACATTAGCAAAAGGTAGGGATTGATTGTTGGAATCTTTATCGGATACAATTCCAGTAATGGTGCCTTTGTTTTGAGAAAATCCGAAAA
>JBOFUD010000263.1:0-5005 GCA_051652385.1 Flavobacterium sp. | reverse complement strand
TAAACTCGTTTCATAGATGTCTTGAATTGTTTCCTCTGTAGGGTGCTGACTAAAATACAATTTCTCACCACCATTAATTTGAATGTCGATAAGTCCTGCCGAGATATGGCTTCCTTTCAAATCAATAATTTCAATTGCTGGAGGAATTTCATTTTGAATGGAAAGAATGACCCCGTTTTCGATAATGACGACACTACCTTTTAGTACTTCATCTCCAGTATGAATCATTCCGTTGTAAAGTGCTTTTTTCATAATGGTGTTTTGTTTATTTCTGATCTTTAAAACACTCTCAATGTAAAATCAAGAGTGTTTTCAACTGTGGTCTTTGAGTTATTTTTTAATGATTCTCTGAGAAACGGTCTCCTGTTCATCACTAATTTTTAAAATGTAAACTCCTTTGCTTAAATGTGCCAGAGAGAGGCTAGTTTCTTTTTCGTAATTCTTTAATGACATAGTGTTTACTAATTGCCCATTCGAATTAAATAAGGAGAGAGTAAGGAGCCCTGTTGAATTTTCAACTTTTATATTCACTAGGCCTGATGAAGGGTTTGGGTGAATTGTGATGTTGAAATTTAAATTATTTGTTATTTCTTTTTGCTGATTTGTCTTTAAAATACGGTTGGTGCCAGTAAATAGAGATATAGGAAAATCATTAAATGTAAGGGCACCTATGCTTTTAGTATTTGTTAAATATGGCCCAGCATAGACAGATGAATTATCATTATACAAACTGTTTGGTAAATAAGATATTTTTTGTGCAGAAGAAGCGCTTGCTAAATCTAAAATCACTGTATTTCCTTCAATTGACAATGATGTAATGTTTCCATAAATACCATCTAAATATAAATAGTCTTTCAGATTGTATGATCCAACATTACTTTGGGCAATCAAGTTATCATTATTAAATTCTAATTTGATTTGTGTATTATCGCTTTTACCGTAATAAGCTCTAACTATATTGGGAGCTAATTGGTTTTCAGAACTTGGTAAATTATATAAATCTTTTTCTAATACTAAAGCTACTCGTTGTCCTAATGTAATATATCCTTGTAAACCATAGTGACAAAAAGCACTGTCGTTAGCATCTCCGGATCCCCTACCAGGTGTACCTGCCATCGGAAAAACAGTAATGTCAGCATGGGTTAAAGGTAAAGTTCGCTGCCATTCACGCATTTTTGCTTGATTAACACTTGCTGTACCGTAACATCCATTCAAGTCTGTTTGAAATACGTATACTTTAGAAAGTGAAGGATAATCCATTTTCCAATTAGTATACATGGTTTCAAAATTTGCAGGATAATTGATAAAAGTTCCATTAGCATTTTTTTCTCCTTGATGCCAAAAAACAGCTTTGATATGATTTTGAAGCCCGGATTTTTGTACTCGATATAGAGTGCGTCCATACACTGAGGAAAGATCCAAACGATTAATGATGTTTGGTAAATTTTGTTCTATAGTACTCGACCCCGCACCACCATTAATTATACAAATAGGTATTTGCAAAGAGGTTGAAAGTTTATCCATCATTTCTAAACCCCAAACACCAACCATATAGGGGCCGGCAAATAATGTAGGATTTGCGCTTCCAGCTCCTATTTGATTGGCTTGAGCAAGACCCCATAAATGTAAATTTGGATTATTGGCATCATAAGCATCATAGTTAGTATTGTTGGTCTGAATGCCAAAACTTCTCAAGAAAGGGTTTGTAAAAGTGTAACCTATTCGAGTTGGGTGAGAATTTGATTGTCCCATAATTACATATGCATCTCCTGCTACTATATCTTTTCTTTCTGTGATTATTTTTAAATTACCAAGTAAATCAATTGTGCTTACAATAATTTTGTATTGGGCTAACTCAGCTTTAATGCTACCAGATAAATTAAATAGAGCATTTCCATTGGAATATACTAGCTCTTGTTTTACAGATTTTTCAAAAACATCATTTCTATAAAAGTCTACTTTTATGGTTTTTAAATTAGGTAATGTTGCATTACCAGCTACTTTAACGGAAGCAAAGTTTTGAGAATCTCTACCATAAAACTGTAAGTCTTGAGGTATCGTTGTAAAGGAAACTGTTGTGTTCGGAGCGGCATAAGTATCTGCCCCATTGGTTAACCAGTTCAAACTAAAGCGAGCAAAGTACATTTGATAGGTTGAATTTTCTCCATTTTCATAATAAATCCCCATACTACCATCGGGCAAAACGGTGATGCTAGAATAGGCAGAAGCGCCAGAGAAAATGGTTTTGCGTATCGGCCAAGAAGCTCCTTCGTCAGTACTCATCAATACCGAAACATTGGTTCTGTTACCAGCAAATGGTATGGTGTGTAGCAAACGATTTTTGTCATAACCATCAAGCGTTGAGGTATAACGAATGATATCACCATCACAATTTGGATCGGTAATATCGGTTTGATTGTAAGGAGTGCCCCAAGTTTGTCCTTTATCTGTAGAAATATTGAATCTTCGAGTACCTGAATTGCGAATGCTCATCAATAAATTACCATTGTTCAATTCCACCAATTTGGCCTCATCCCCACCTGTTTCCGCTTTGGCGGTAGAAACGGTCCACGTAGTACCACCGTCAGAACTGGACATCGAGTAGTTGTTTATGGTACTTGTTTCGTCTCTAACTACAAGAGCTATTACTATAGTGCCGTCACGCATTTGTAATTGTCTTCCTGCACCAATAAATACTCCTTTCCAATTTTGAGTAATTGGATTGCTACATCCGGTACCATAGATTTTATTAGTAATATCAATAGGTGCCCCCCAAGTGATTCCATTATCTGTACTTTTACAATACTTGATTTTTAAAGGATTTGCAGCAGTGGATGAAAAAAATCCTTTTTCGGCTACAAAAAAGCAGAGTAGGTTTCCTGTGGGTTTGTCTGATACTAAGGCACAATCTCCTGCACCTGTTGGAGCTCCAAAATTTGCAATAGTTAGAGGATCAGACCAAGTTTTACCATTATCTGTACTGCGGCGAATTACGGGATCAATTTTGGCTGACAAGTCACCTGCTCCATTCCATCTTTTATCTGTGGCTGTAACCAATGAACCATCGGCAGCTGTAATGATGGCAGGAATGCGATAACTAGCAGCGCCTGCATCACCGGGTGTAAATAATAGTGTATTAGTTAATAAAATAACTCGATTACCCCCGACACTACTAGCAGTTGTAGGATAAGTTGTTAAATTGGCTACGATGGATTCGCAAGTGGCATCCAGAAAATTTCCTTCGCTAGCTCCAGCAGCAATATCATAAGCAATCCAAAAATAGTTATCGCCAGAAACCAATGTTTGATTACCATTTACAATTAAATTTCCTGAAGAGGGTGTTGTACTTCCAAATAAGGCTGCTGTTGTTGGATTAAAATTGGCTGAACTACCACTTGAATAGATTTTGATGTTGGTAACATCTGCTGTAGATGTAGTTCCTGCCATAGTGAAGTTTAAGGCATTTACAGTTAGTGGATTAATTGTACCACTGGTAGCTACTTTTACCGCTATAATGCGTTGGTTAGTATCTCCAATCCCAGTTGGTACTACTGTTTGTACTAATGAGACCGAGTTGATTTGCATCGTATTCGTTTGGGCAATTACAGAAGCACCACCATTTAATGTCCCCGGATGATTACGACCAGATATATCGGGTACTGTATTTCCACTCACATTTTCAAAATCCCAAGCGGCTAAAAGTAAGGGTTCGTTACCAATGATTACTGAGGTTTTATCAGCCAAAACATCAGTTACATTCATGGCTTTTCCCCAAAATCGGATGTCGTCTATTTGTCCATTCAAAAAAGAGGAAAACGTATTTGTGGTTCCAAAAAATAGATTTCCAGTATTGATAACTGTATTGGTTCCTCCAATATTTGAAGTGGTTTTGGTTTGTTGCAAAAAACCATCAACATATATTTTACAACTTGTTGTGGCTACATCTACGACCATAGCAAGATGATGCCATACATTGTCTGAAATGGATGAGGTTCCATAAGGAGGACCAGCTGCTCCTGCGTTGGTGGTTAGATTGACGCCAAACTGCCCACCTCCAGAAAAGGAATTATTAATAAATTCATAGCCAACCCCAATTCCTCCTGGTCTTTTACTCAGAATGCGTTTAGAAAAGTCAGCTGTTTTTACTCTGCAGGTTATCGTCAAACTTTGACCAGCGGCAAAATTTAAATCAGGATGATTAACAACCGACATATAATCGTTTATACCATCCATATTCAAAACCATAGGGAATGCATTAGAGGTAGTTGGACTGCCAAATAAAGTTCCCGGATGATTATTCCCAGAAATGTCTGGCACAGTGGCACCTATAATGTTTTCAAAATCCCATGCACCCAATAAATTAATGGAAGGGCCTGTTATTGTTGTAGTCATATCCGACTGTAATTCAGCAGGAGTCATGGCAGTATTCCAAATACGCACATTGTCTATTTGTCCTGACCATTTGAAACTTTTGTTGGTATCTGAAGTGGCGCCAATAATAAAATCCAAAGCATTAGAGAAATCGGAAGTCACAGAGGTAAATGTCTTACCTGTGTTAACCAAGACTCCATCTAAGTAACCATATACTGTTCGTGTACTAGTTGCATCTAGCACTAAGGCTAAATGATGCCATGTTCCGTCTGCAATTATTAAGGTTGAATAACCCGCGGTACTGATATTATTAGGTGATCCTGTTCCGCTCATATTCATCGCAAATTTGCCTGCATTGGATCCGTTTCCCGTCCAGAATTCGTACCCATTTCCAGAAGTTCCTGATCTTTTGGCAAAAATTCTTGGGGTTCCTGTGTTGGTTGTAGTTTTTACCCAGCAAGTGACCGTTTTGTTTTGGCCTGATCCAAAATCAAGATCCGGATGATCCGCTACCGACATATAGGTATTGACACCATTTAAAATTAATACTTTGCCACTCTGAGCATATAGATTAAAACCTAAAACAAAACAACAAAACAAAAAGAACTTGTGTAATCCATTTTTCATAATCTGT